>JBOHIT010000408.1:0-6739 GCA_050726155.1 Bradyrhizobium sp. | reverse complement strand
TGTGTATAAGAGACAGGGCCCAGGACCTGATTGAACGCTTCCAGATGCAGCGCATCGGTATCGGCCAGCGTGCCGTCAATGTCGAACAGCAGCGCTTTCCCTGGTACCGGCGGCATTCGGAATTCTTTGCCGTTACGCCGTCGGCGTACCCTGGCGCCACTGGCCGCCGGAGATTTTCGCGGCCGCAATCACGGCCTGGGTTCGGCTTTCGACGCCGAGCTTCTGCAGGATCGCCGAGACATGGGCCTTGATCGTCGCTTCCGAGACGCCGAGCTCATAGGCGATCTGCTTGTTGAGCAGTCCCTCCGACAGCATCATCAACACCCGCACCTGCTGCGGGGTCAGCGTCACCAGCCGGTCGCGCAGCCGCGTCATGTCGGGATCGTTGGCGGATGAAAGATCGGTGTCCTGCGGAACCCAGACGTCGCCGTCCATCACCTTCATGATGGCATCACGCAGCGTATCGACCCCGAAGCGCTTGGGGATGAAACCGGAGGCGCCGAAATCCAGCGACCTGCGGATGGTCCCGGCGTCGTCGCTGGCGGACACGATCACTACCGGGATCGCCGGATACTGCGCACGCAGATAGATCAGGCCGGAGAAGCCCGAGATCCCCGGCATGGTCAGGTCGAGCAGGATCAGGTCGACGTCGGAATCCCGCTCGAGCAGCGCGGTCAGCTCATCGAACGAACCCGCCTCGCTGATCACGGCCGAACTGACGACGCTCGCGACCGCCTGCCGCAAGGCGTCGCGGAACAGCGGATGGTCATCGGCGATGACGAGATGGGTGTTGGCAGCGTTCGTCATGGATGTCTCGCAAGCGGCTTCGCGTAAGTCTTTAGTCGAGTCGCTAGTCGCTTTGTCTCCCGGCGGGCGGCTACGTGCAAGCACGCAATCCTACCACGTTTGAAAGCAGTTAACCCGCCCGCTTGTGCGCCGCAACCAGCCTGATCCGGTTCGCGATCGGCGGTGGTGGCATGCCCGGTGCCATGGTTTCGCCCGTGAAAAGGGCCAAAAGTCGTATTGGGGCAGGTTTCACGAGGATGTTACCTTAGGACTCGAAGCCCACAGCTCAATCCGGCCAAGTTCGGCGACGGGCGGACTTTGCATCAATCGATATTCATGGGGAGCGATCGAAATGTCCACAATGACTGCAACATCGGCCAGGACCGGAGGAATGACGAAGGACGAACGTTTCGTCATTCTCGCATCCTCGCTCGGTACGGTTTTCGAATGGTATGACTTCTATCTGTTCGGTTCGCTCGCCAGCATCATCGGCGCGCAGTTCTTCAACATCACCGATCCCGCAACAAATGCGCCGATGTTCAACCAGGCCACGCGCGACATTTTCGCGCTGCTGGCATTCGCCGCGGGCTTCATCGTCCGTCCGTTCGGCGCCATCGTGTTCGGCCGCGTCGGCGACATCGTCGGCCGCAAATACACCTTCCTCGTCACCATCCTGATCATGGGCTTGTCGACCTTCATCGTCGGCATCCTGCCCAGCGCGGCGAGCATCGGCATCGCGGCGCCAATCATTCTGATCGGCTTGCGCCTGCTGCAGGGTCTCGCGCTCGGCGGCGAATACGGTGGTGCGGCGACCTACGTGGCCGAGCACGCCCCGATGGGCAAGCGTGGCTACTACACCTCGTTCATCCAGACCACGGCTACGCTCGGCCTGTTCCTGTCGCTATTGGTGATCTTGTTCACCCGTTCCTGGCTCGGCGAGGCGGAATTCGCGAAGTGGGGCTGGCGTATTCCATTCCTGGTCTCGGTGCTGCTACTCGGTATCTCGGTCTGGATCCGGCTGCGGCTCAATGAGTCGCCGGTGTTCCAGAAGATGAAGGACGAGGGCAAGAGCTCGAAAGCTCCGCTGACCGAAGCCTTCGCGAACTGGAGCAATGCCAAGATCGTCATCATCGCGCTGATCGGCGGCGTGATGGGCCAGGGCGTGGTCTGGTACACGGGCCAGTTCTACGCGCTGTTCTTTATGCAATCGATCCTCAAGGTCGACGGTTACACCGCCAACCTGCTGATCGCTTGGTCGCTACTGCTCGGCACCGGCTTCTTCATCGTGTTCGGCATGCTCTCCGACAAGATTGGCCGCAAGCCGATCATCCTGGCGGGCTGCCTGATCGCGGCGCTGACCTTCTTCCCGATCTTCCGGATGATCACCACCAACGCCAACCCGGCGCTGGAAAAGGCGATCGAAACCGTGAAGGTCGAGGTGGTCGGCGATGCCAAGGGCTGCGGCGATCTGTTCAACCCGGTCGGCACCCGTGTCTTCAGCGCACCTTGCGACACTGCCCGCGCCTACCTTGCCCAGCAGTCGGTCAAGTATTCGACCCGCTACGAAGGCACCGGCGTGAAGGTCGTCGTCAACGGCAAGGACGTGCCTTACACTGATGCCAAGACGTCGAATCCGGTGGTACTGGCGGCGGTGCAGGCCGCAGGCTACCCGAAGGCGGGCGACGCCCAGATCGTAAAGATGGCGCATCCGTTCGACATCTTCCGGCCGCAGGTTGCGGCGGTGATCGGGCTGCTGTTCATCCTGGTGATCTTCGTCACCATGGTGTACGGGCCGATCGCGGCGATGCTGGTCGAACTATTCCCGACCAAGATCCGCTACACCTCGATGTCGCTGCCCTATCACATCGGCAACGGCTGGTTCGGCGGGTTGCTGCCCGCAACCGCGTTCGCGATCGTGGCCTCGACCGGCGATATCTACGCAGGTCTCTGGTACCCGATCATCTTCGCATCGATCACCGCGGTCGTCGGCTTCTTCCTGTTGCCGGAGACCAAGGACGTCGACATCACGAAGTAAGCAAATTACGTCCGGCGGCAAGCCGCCCGACGTTTGCAAGATCAACCGGCCGCGGAGCGATCCGCGGCCGGTTTTGTTTTCACTGATGCGTCTCGGGTTTTCCGCGTATCAGGTTTGGCTGCCGATGAACTGCAGCACAATCTCGCGCCGGTGCGGCCGCGCGCGATGCTCGATCAGGTAGATCGCCTGCCATGTCCCCAACGCCAGCGCGCCGCGCAGCACCGGGACCTGCAGCGAGGTTGCGGTGAGCATGGTCTTGATATGCGCGGGCATGTCATCGGGGCCTTCGGTGTCATGGCGCCATCCGGCATTTTCCGGCGCGGCCCGGTTCAGCGCCGTCAAGAGATCGTCGAGCACCGTCGGGTCGGCATTTTCCTGGATCGTCAACGACGCCGAGGTATGGCGGATGAACAGCGTCACCGCGCCTTCGCGCGCGCCGGCCTCGCGCACGAATTTTGCGACTTCGCCGGTAAGATCGGTGAAGCCCGCGCCCGAGGTTTGAACAGATAGCAGCGAGGAGATGATGGTAGTCGCGGTGACCGTCGAGGACGCGGTGCGGGAGATGGATTTGGGTTGGGACACGAATAATCTCTCCACACGTCGTCCGGCGAACGCCGGGACGACGCCTCAAATCCTGCCGTTGACGTCTTTCTGCACGCGGTTGGCCATATCGATCAACCGCCGCCACGCCCGCTCCAGGAACGACATCATACGATCCATGTCGCGGTCGCTCGGCAGCGGAATTTCGAGCTTGCGTTCGCCCTCGACAATCTTCGGCTCGCTCTTCTTGAGCGAGTCGGATTTCGGCATCGGCTCTTCGATCTTGCCGCTCACGACAGGTCCGCGCGACGCGAGTTCTTTCTTGAGCTTTTCATTGTCGGCCTGCAGCCGGCCGATCTCCGCATCCAGCGCCGCGCGCTCGTCGGGCACGGCGTAGCACGCCCAACCCGCGCCGGAATTGCTGCAGGTCGAAATCGCGCCGGTTCTTGTATCGAGCCGCAGCACGCCATCCGGCGTCGAGGACAGCGCATAGCGGCCGTTCTCGGTATCCGGCATCGCCAGCGGCGGCGCGGCCTTTGCGCCGGCAAGGCCCAGCGCCAGGATGGCAGCCATGGAGAGAAGGAATCTCGAGGACGACGTCGCTGTGCTCATGGGCTTGCTCCCGCCGAAAGGACAGAACCGGTTTCCTCAACCGCCAGGACTCATTAAAGGACTCCCTACTGACGAGTGCCTAGACCTTTGAACTATAGGCCGCGCGGCCCGACTTCAACGCGTCTCCCAGCAATTCGATCCGGTCCTGCCCCCAGAACACCTCGCCATCCAGCACATAGACCGGTGAACCGAACACATCGGCGGCCAGCGCATCCTGGCGATTCTGCTCATAGGCCGCGCTGACCGCCTCGGCGGCGGACCGCTCCACCAATTGCTGGCCGGGCAGCCCGGATTCGTCGGCCAGTTTCGCAATCGTCGCGGGATCGGCCAGATTGAGCTGGTGTTCCCACACGCCGGCAAAGCCGCGGCGGAGAAATCGATCGGGATCGAGGCCCGCCTCGAGTGCAGCGATCACGACGCCGTCCGCAAGCCGTGCATTGAACGGCCAGTTCGTGGGCTGGAGATGAAATGTCAGGCCGCGCTTGTCGCGCCAGCGCTGCAACTCGACCATCCGGTAGCGCTGCCGCACCGGATGCCGCTTCATCAGCGGCAACCCGCCGGTCTCCGAAAACAGATCGACCAGCACCACCGGCTTGTGATTTACCTTGAGATCGTAGGCACTTACGAGATCCCTGAAAGGCCCATGCCCGATATAGGCCCACGGCGATTGAAACGAGAAATAATAATCGACCTGACGCGGCATGGGGGCTCCGGAACACGAATATTGGAGGTGCAACCGCATCCCAACAGGTCGGCCAAACCGGCGCAAGTTCGCTCCGCGTCGCATCAGGGTCTATTTGTTTGGACGCGTTTTCTCGATGCGAACCGGCGGCCACCCCGGATCCTGTCCGGGCATGCTTCGCTCGAAAACGCTTTTGCTGCTGCACTGCGATGACGGGTCCACAGGGCAATCGAATATCGCTGAATAAACCCAGTCAAATCAAAGCACTAAGTGGTTACGACGCAATCTTGACTTGATTAGATGCGGTAAGTATGGTCCGCGCGGCTTTTAAGGGTGACGGGCGCAATTTCCATCAACCGCGGCATCGTTTAGTGTTCTGGCCATGGCCAAGAATGCAAACGACAACGCAGGTGGAAATCGCGATCAATCGTCGTCCGATGAAGCTGCGCTTTCCGCAAGGCTCGGAAATCTCGATCACCGGTTGTCCGAAATTCGTGACAGCCGCAAAATCGGGACTGACCAACCCGGCACTGAAAGCGGCGACAGGGCTGCCAGAGCTTCGGCAATGGCGCTTGGTTTCCGCCTTTCCTCGGAGTTGGTTGCGGGCGTTGCCGTCGGGGCAGGGATTGGCTGGGGTTTCGACCGCTTGTTGTCGACATCGCCGTTCGGTTTCATCGTGTTTTTGCTGCTCGGCTTTGTCGCCGGCGTCTTCAACGTGGTGAGATCTGCAGGCGTAGCCTCGGGTAAACGCTGAGCACCGACGGGAAGTCACGACATTTGAAATTCGATTGCCGGCACCCAAGGCCGGCGGACCAAGGCCCGCGCGGATGAAAATCGACCCGATTCATCAGTTCAATATCGAGCCCCTCTTCACGATCGGCCATATCGGCAAGCACGCGATCGTTTTCACCAACTCGTCGCTCTACATGTTCATCGCGGTGGCGCTGACCGCGGTGCTGATGCTCGGCGGCGGCCGGCAACTGGTCCCCGGCCGTTTCCAGTCGATCGCCGAAATCTCCTACGAGTTCGTCGCCAGCACGATTCGCAGCACCGCCGGCTCGGAAGGCATGAAGTTCTTCCCGCTGATCTTCTCGCTGTTCATGTTCATCTGCGTCTCGAACCTCGTCGGCATCATCCCCTACACCTTCACGATTTCGAGCCACATCATCGTCACCGCCGCACTGGCGTTCCTGGTGTTCTTCACGGTGCTGATCTACGGCCTCTACAAGAACGGCTTCAAGTTCTTCAAGATTTTTGTGCCGAGCGGCGTTCCGATCTACATCCTGCCGCTGGTGATGTTCATCGAAATCCTGTCGTTCTTCCTGCGCCCGGTCTCGCACAGCGTCCGTCTGTTCGCCAACATGCTGGCCGGCCACATCGCGCTGAAGGTGTTCGCGGGCTTCGTCGCGATGCTCGGCGTCTCGCTCGGCGCGGTCGGCTGGATCGGCGGCATGCTGCCGCTGGCGCTCACCGTCGCACTGACCGCGCTGGAACTGCTGGTCGCATTCCTGCAGGCCTACGTGTTCGCGATCCTCACCTGCATCTACCTCAACGACGCCATTCATCCGGGACACTAAACCGTCCGGGGAATTCCACCCTCACTTTGTCTAATCTCAAGGAGCACTAGAAAATGGAACCGGCAGCAGCAAAACTTATCGGCGCGGGCATCGCATGCATCGGCATGGGCGGCGCGGGCGTCGGCGTGGGCATCATCTTCGGCACCTACCTCGCCGCAGCGGTGCGCAATCCTTCCGCAGCCCAGGGCCAGTTCGGCAACCTGATCTTCGGCTTCGCCGTGACCGAAGCGCTCGGCATTTTCTCGCTGCTGATCGCGCTGCTGCTGCTGTTCGTTCCGCTCTGAGCTGCACCTTCTCGCGCCGCCGACCGGCGGCGCGCATGACAGCAACAGGAGTAACCCGTGGCTGAAAAGAGTCAGGGCGCCCCGACCAAGGGCCAGAAGACCGGCGCCCACACCGAAGCCGATGGCGGCCATCACGGCGGAGGATTTCCTCCGTTCGAGTCCTCCACTTTCGCTTCGCAGCTGGTGTCGCTGGTCATCGCATTCGTCGCGCTCTATCTGATCG
>JBOHIT010000407.1:0-10677 GCA_050726155.1 Bradyrhizobium sp. | reverse complement strand
GGCTCAAACCGCCCAAGCTCGATGGCCGCGATGGCGTCGGCATACTTGCCGATAGCCTTCTCGTCGTTCTTGGCGACGGTCGGCACCGACTTAGCCCCGGCCAAATAGAAAGTCTCCACGCTCACCTTCTTTCGGGGGAATTGCTGCACTGCGCCGCGGCGCAAGAGGGCGTAGATTGGCTTGTCAGGCTCGGACTTTGTTTCTCGACCTGTCCTGACGCGCTGCACGCTGACCGCCCCCTCCGGCGTCACGACAACGCGATCAGGAACGAGCACAACGCGATGGCGGCCCACGGGAATTTCCCATTCATCGCGCGCATATTGGCCCGTTTCCTTCGCGATGGCCTCGACCATCGCGCGAACCATGCCTTCTGCAGAGCGGCGGTAGTAAGGCTCGAACGGATGTTCGGCAATGTCGGAAGCCTGCCACGTTTCTGAAAGCCGCCGGAGGCCGTCCTCTATCCCGACGGTCTTTCCTGCTTCGCGCTCAGTCTCCAGCCATCGAACTGTCTGGTACACGCAGCGGTGAAATGAGATGTAAGCCGAGTCATCCCGTCCGCCCCGCAAGCCCTCCACGACCGTGAAGCGATAGCGCGCCGGGCACCGCATATATGTCTCAAGATCGCGTTCCAGGTATCGCTCCTGCGGAGCGGGGGGAATGAGCGGTGTTGCATCGCTGTAGACACCGCCAGAACCCGAATACCTTTGACCCGCGACGACGCTTTGGATCGCGGGCAGGAATTTGGACTCCCCTGCCCTGGTCGTCGTGTAGGACTCAGCGCGACTGAGAAACAGATAATCCCTGGCACGCGACAACCCCACGAAAAATAGGCACTCCTCTTCGGCATCATGGTCCGAGGGCTGCATAGCCAAGCGAGAAAAAGCGGGAGGGGGTGGGCAGCGATTGCCCTGCCGACTAGTCGGCATATAGCGCGTGGCAAGAGCAGGAAAATGAACTGCCCGAAATTCAAGTCCTTTGCTGCCATGGATCGTCATGACACGCACGGCATCCATATCGGAGGCTTCGGAAGCCACCCGCCGAAACGAGCTGTCGTAATTCAGAGCCTCAAGCCTCCGAACCCGCTCCAGAAGCGCTTTCCTACCCTTGCGTCCTGCCATCGCCTGCTCGCCGCAAAATTTAAGCAAATGATAGATCGCGATGAGCTTTTGTTGCCCGAGTGCATTGTTGGCACCTAACAGCGGCATAAGATGGTTGCTGCGTTCAAAGAGCCATTCGGTGAGCATTGTCCACGCCGACACATCAGCGAGCCCAGCCAATTCGCTCGCGAGCCGAGAAAGCCCCCCTCGACCTTCCGTCGAAAGGGATGGGATCGCAGTGATATTTGCAAGGGCTTCGATGATGCGCGACTTTTTTTGCGCCGCCCAATCAATGACGGCCAGGACATCCGCGCGGGTTGCGCCGTAATCGCTCAACGTGCCAACCCGCATCAAGCCAAGGCCGCCGTACTCGGCGTCAATGGAAAGCAGAGACAAAAGCGTACTGATTTCTTCGCGCTCGAATAAATCGCCGAGGTACACTAATGGCACGCCAAGCTTTTCGAGAATTGTAGTGATCCGGGCAAGCGTGAGATGCGTCCGGGCCAAGATCGCTTGATCGCTATAGGCAACGCCCTTTTGGCGAAGCTGCTCGATATGATCGCGAATAGCCTCGGCTTCCGCAGCCACATCGGGTGCGACAGTCAGCGTTACCGGCCCTCCGGCACCGCGCTTAGCGGTCCATGATCCAGCCATGGCGCCACCGTCACCCATCGCAGAAGAAAATTGCTGAAACGTCCGCACGATCGGAGCTGAGGAGCGGTAATTGACATTTAAGGAATGACGGCTTCCCTTAAAGTCTGCCGCAAACGATTCAACGTTGGATGGCTCTGCCCCGCGAAAACGGTAGATGGATTGGCGCTGGTCGGCAACGACCCACGCTGAACACCCCGTGCTGCAGATTTCTTGCAGCATACGCGCGCTTGCAAAGTTCACGTCCTGGTATTCGTCGACGAGAACATGCTTGAAGCCGGAAATGTAGGCGCGGACTTCCTTGTTCTCTTTGATCAACTTTGCAGCAAGGAGAATAATATCTCCAAAGTCCACAGCGTCGGCCTCTTGCAGGGCCTTTTGATATACTTCATAGGTCTCGGCAACTTCGACGGCGCGGTCCGCCTTTTCAATTACCTCCGGGTCTGTGGCGCTTTGCTGCATGGCCCGCGCTTCCGCCAGATACTCCGCGGGCGTGACCCCTTCGTCCTTGCAGCGCGAGATGGCGCGCAGCAGGTGAACCAACTCGTACGCCGGTTCGTAAAGGTTTTGATAGTAACGCAACGGCAGCTTGTCGAGATTCTCTTCAAGAAGCTCAAGCTGTGCGGCCTCGTCAAGAATCCGTACCTTCGGGGAACGTCCCACTGCCGAAGGCCACTTTTGGATCAACTCATAGCCGAAGCTGTGAAACGTGCCAGCCCACATCTCGATAGCAGCGGCAGGATTCATCGTTGAAATGCGATCACGCATCTCTTCTGCGGCTTTGTTTGAAAAGGTCAGCGCGAGAATGGAGGCAGGGCCGATGCTTTTCAGAAGGTGCTCGACCCTGGAAACGAGAGTGCGGGTCTTGCCCGTGCCCGGCCCGGCATCGACAAGGATGTTTCCGGCGGCCCAGAGGGCAGCGGTTTTCTGGCTGTCATCCAAGGCAAAAGCCCCACCGGTTTGAGGCGGCGGGGCTTCGGTAAGCGGCGGGAGCAAAAGGGCGCGGATCGTTTGGTGGAGGACCAGATCACGCGGCAAGCCAAGATCCTTGGCGATATCGGACGGTCGCTTGCCATGCGTTACGAATTGGTCGCGCAGCCAATCGGAAGGGCACAGGAACTCGCCTGCAAAGACATCCGCCTGAACCTCCTTCCGTTCTCGCGGTGAATACCCCTCGCCGCTTCCCATTGCATTTTCGACCGGATCGCCCCCGAGACCGGCCGAGCGATTGGTTACTTCATGCGTGGGATCGAGATGGATATGAAAATGGCCGAGCTCATGGGCGATAACGACGGCTTCATCAGGCTTTTTCTGCCCTTTGAGCACATTCACGATGAGATTTTCTCGTTCGAGCAATCCAAAAACGCCGTGACCGAAGGTTTGCCCTGCTTCGACATAACGAACTTTGAGATCGTCCGCTTTTGCGGCGGCGGCAGTCAGAAACTCCGCGCGGCGGTCTCCGCCCGCTTCAAGGAGTGCCTTCGTATGAACTGCGCGCGCCTTGCGTCGAATGTCGATCCAGCCGTCCATATCAACCTTCTTCAAGCCATTTCTTTTTTTCGTCTTCCGTCAGGTCGTCGCATGTCCGAATGATATCGTCGTATGGCCTGACTACGACCGACGGCGCGTGCGTCGCCTTGGCGTACCCAAGCGTAGGGTTGCTAAGCGCATGCTGGTGAAGGCGCGCGAAAGTATCGCGCGACATCGTCAAAACTCCTATCGCCGCATCGACAAAGACATCCCGAATGGGACCGCTCATCCGCCCGCTAAAGAGGTCTGCGATGACGCCTCGGTCAATGCCGATCGCGCGCGCAACCTGGGGAACGGTCATGCCGCGGGCAGCGATAACGTCTTGAAAGCTTCGTTGCGCTTCGCTGGTCGACGTGCGAGCCTTATGCATCAGATCGAGCGCGCGGCTATAGCCGGCAGAAAGGAGGCTCTCATCGGCTTCAGCAGAAACGGCGTGCTGGTCATCGGCCCACTCTCGTGCCACCGCGGCATGCGCACGAATATCATCCGCGAACTCAGGGTAGCGCTCAGTCCATTCGATAATTTGCGTTGCGGTTGGCCGTTCGAACGCCTCGTGAAAGGCAAACAGCACGGCGTCCCGCTCTTGATTTCGATTTGCTTTGGTCATGACTTCGCTCCAGCTCTCCGTATCAGAAGCTCTTGAGCCTCCTTGGTCTGTTGAAGATCTTCTTGAATCTCTGCAATCCATGTCCGGATTGTTCGTGTGCTCACGCCGCACGCTCGCGCAGTGACCTCTTGCGGCTCGCGATCCATGTGGAGCGAGAATGCAAGTTGCCTCACGCGGTCCGGTATCTTTGCCAGGATACGCTGTCTGTCGATCTCACCATCCATATTCTGGACAGCGACCATCAAGCTGGGATCGTATTCGCTCTTGCCCGGCCCAATTTCGTCGATCTCCGCGTCATCCATTATGTAAGGCGGCGGACGGTCATCGACGTGGTCCGCTTCTGGCGGTTTGTCGTCATTGGCCGTCTCGTCCGGTGGGTCCGCCACGTCCTGCTTCAGGGCACTCTTGACTTCATCGACCTCAGCGGCAATCTCTTCGGCTGTTTTCTTGACCGGTTTGGCGGCGGACGTCTTCCGCGATTTGGCGGAGGACTTGTTCGGCTTTGGCGCCGGAACGATTTGATCACTATGGGACTGGGCAAGCGCATCTTTCAGGCGGAAGTTAACGATTCCGCCGAAGCCTTTGCGAAGCTGTTTGCCATCGGCGGTGCCTGGGTTCAGCAACGCCACAAAGATCACTTCGTGAACTTCAAAGATGATGTCTTCGCCGCCGTTAGGCTTCTTTGGATCGACCCGCTTGCGAAGCATTCCGATGATCGCGCCAGAAAGATGCTTCGCCAGGTCCTGACGGACTCTAAGATCGGCCTCACCCAAGTCTTGAAAGGCCCCCGCGATCGTCTCAAGGCGAAATTTTCGCAGGCGGCCGTCGGCAATCGCTCCGCGCCAACCTTCTAGGTCGGTTGAGGACGGCGGATCGCCCGCAGGAATGGCCATGGAACTCTCGTTCGTTGTTACTACTCAAATAAAGCGAAGCGACCGCGAAAAAAGCGGAAGCGAATTCTCAGCTCAATTAAAAGTAGTTTCTACGCGAATTTCCAACTCGTTGCTGGAGCGTGCCGGAGGGTCGACCCCGATCATGTGCCAATCATGTGCCATGTAGAAAATCGTAACGGAAAGCTATCGAAGGAAATGGCCTACTGTAAGTAACTGATAATACATGGTTTTCTGTCGAAATAGCAGGTAACGGGGGCAAGCCATTGTAAGGCATGAAAAAGCCCGCCAAAGGCGGGCTAATTCATTGCTATCATTTAAGAAAGCTTGGTTGCGGGGATAGGATTTGAACCTATGACCTTCAGGTTACGAGCCTGACGAGGTCTCTACCGAGAGGTGTCTGGCATCGCAAAAAGGGAGCTATGAAACTACTCGCTACCCTTTGATTTCTTTTGCGAAATCCGATTCCATTCATTCAATCGTGTTCCCCACAGATATGCTTATTGAAGAGGCCTCCACACGGAGGCCTTTTTCGTGGTTGCGACCTGGAATCCAGCGGCAGCGAGCACCTACTACACGCGTCAGCGTGAGACGGCGTATTACGCCGGTAGCAGCGAGCCGATCGGCATCTGGTTTTCTTCCGCAGGGGATTTCGGCATCCACGATGGTGCGCCGGTCGAACGCGAGACGTTTGAGCGGTTGTACAACGCCATCGACGAAGATGGACGGGCGCTTCTTGAAAAAATCCGCCGACACAAAGAGCGCACGCCAGCTTTCGACGTCACGCTGAGCGCACCGCGCTCGGTTGCTCTGGTCTGGGGCTTTGCTCCGTACGGTACAAAACGCCTGATCGAAGCCGCGCAACAGCGAGCAGCGCGGACCACGCTCGCGACTCTGGAACGAGAAGCGATATGGGCACGCCGCGGTCGCGACGGTGCTTTCCTCGAAAAGGTATCGTTGACAGCCGCGACATTCCAGCATGGTGAAAGCCGGCCGTCCGAACACGACGATGGTCGGATATTTGGGGATCCAAATTTACATACGCACTGCGTGTGTATGAACCTCTCTACCCGAAACAGCGATTTTACCGTTGGCGGGTTGCATTCCAAGATTATTCGGGATTTCAAGCTCGCCTGTGGAGCAACGTATCACGCTGCCTTGGCGCATGAACTTGAGAAGATCGGCTTCACCATTGATCGCGTCGGCAAGAACGGAGTGTTCGAAATTGCCGGTGTTGACAGCGCGACCATCCGGTACTTCAGCGCGCGCCGTCAGGAGATCGAAGTCGAGCTCGCCGAACACGGCGTTGTAAGCGGCGACGCGACAGCGCTCGCCGCCGCGATCTCAAAGACAACCCGAAGCGCCAAACGTCAGAACGAAACTATTCCGCGCGAGGAACTCTGGACCGAGGCCGCACGGTCGATCGGCATCGAGGTTGAAACATTCACCGAGCTCCTGCGCGACCAAGCGAAGACGTTTGATCGTGAGGCAGCCGAACGGCTTCTCTCCGAACGGCTGGCGGCAATGCCAACGATTCTCACCGAACACGAGAGTGTCATCGAGCGTCGGGAGCTGTTGCGCTCCGTCACCGCAGCTATCGTCGGTACGGGCCTACCGGCGGAGCGCGCAGAAGCCGAAGTCGATCGTCTGCTTCGCGAGGGTACCGTCCTTGAAATAGGACACGATCCGCTCGGCCTGCCCTGTTACTCCACTCCCGAAATGCTCGCGATCGAGCGCGACGTCGTAAAGCGGGCGCAGCAGCTTGCCGAAAAGACCTGGCGCGCGGTTGATCAAGATCGGCTTTCCGACCACTGCAAATCGGTTGGGCTTTCAGCCGAACAAACCGATGCGGTACTCGCTGCAACGACAGGTTCAGCAATCTCCATTATCGAGGGCGCTCCCGGTTCCGGCAAGACGACGATCTTGGTCCCTGTCGTGGGAGCTTACTCCAGGGCGGGATGCAGGGTCATCGCAACCGCCACGGCCTGGCGCATCGCCAACATGCTCCGGGACGATCTTGGGATCGAGGCGCGTGCCACCGCGTCTTGGATCGCGCGGCTGAAGTCCGGTGAGAAAATTCTGGATGATCGCACCGTTCTAATAGCGGACGAGGCCGGACTTCTCTCGTCGCGGGAAATGCACGTCCTCCTCGGCGCCGTTGCGGATGCCGGGGCCAAGCTGATCCTGGTCGGCGACCGGCGCCAGTTGCAGGCGATTGGGGCCGGGCCTGGTCTCGACCTCGTTTCGCGGGCGGTTGAAGCCGCGCGGGTCGACACCATCGTCCGTCAGCCTGAGCCTTGGGCGCGGGAGGCGATCGCGAACTTTGGTCGGGGTCGGGCAGCGGCCGCTCTCGAAGCATTCGCCCAGCGCAATCTGCTGGTAGAGGCGAACGGCGCCAAAGCGGCCATCGCGGCCATCATTGCGGCGGCAGATCGGACTCGTGCCCTCAATCCAAGCGGAACCTGCCTGATTCTCGCCAAGACGAATGCGGTCGTCGCCGCGATCTCGAAGGAAATTCGGGAAACGCATAAGGCCGCCGGGATTGTCAGGGGCAATGAAATCACCCTCATGGCCAGCACGCCTTCTGGCCACCCAACTGAAATTGCGTTCGCGCGCGGCGACCAGATCAGGTTTCTCGCCCGAAACGACGATCTCGGGGTCATCAATGGCACCATTGGGACGATCACGAAAGTCAGCGAACAGTGTCGTCATGCATCAGAAGCGAGCAGCATCCGCATCGAGGCGGAGATTGCCGGACGGAGGGTGGCTTTCGATCCGCGCGCCCTAGCAGACGGCCAGGGCCGCATCCGGCTCGGCTGGGCTTATGCCTCCACGATCCATGGTGCTCAGGGTCTGACCGTCGATAACGCGATTGTCTACCTCGATCCGAGCTGCAATCGACATGATGCGTTCGTCGCCGCAAGCCGCGGGCGTGCGGCGACCCTCGTCGTGGACGCCAAGAGCATCGATCGGCGGCTTGCCGCCGAGCTTCCGTTTGATCAGCAACACGAGAGCCTTGTCTTTTCTGATGTCCAGCGCAGGAGCTGGCTGGCCGAGAGGCTCTCCCGAGCATCGCCCAAGATCTCCACTCTCGACGTGATCGAGAGCGGTAAGCAATTCGACCGGCAGGCGGAGCAGGTTCGCCAACAGCGGCGGGAGCTCAGCCATGAGCTCTAGGCGCGCTGTTTCTAAGTTGCGTCCAATCGATCCGGAATTCTGGACCGTTGTGAACGAGCTGCCCGATCCTTTGCCGGTATCGAAAGCCGAAATCGAAGCGATCGAGAGCTACTTTGGTGAACTTCTTCATGAGGTCTTCGATCCCACGCCCCGTGTTGTCGGCTCCGACCAGGCGACGGGCCGATGCAAAGGAGGCAAGCGATGACCATTCCACCGTTTCACGAACCCGTCATTCTGAAGATGCCGCTGGAAGCCTATGCCGAAACGGCCTTTATCGGCGGAGTCTGGCTTGTCGGCGAAATCCTCGCTCAACAACCCGGAGGCACGGATGTATTCCTGCCAAATCCAGCCAACATCCACATGCCGCGAGAGCGGGGAGCCGCTATCGCGGCCCTGAGCGAGCTCGATGAGGCTCGGCGTCTCTGCATGTTTTTCATGGGCTTTCTGGCGTTGCCCTACAACGGCGCGCAGGAAACCTTCCGACAGTTACTCCTGACTCACACCGGGATGTTGAACGAGGCTTTGCGCATCGAATGGTCACGCCGTCTAGCCAAGGTTGAGAGCGCTAACGTCGTGACCGACAGCGCTATGGCTGTTGCAAAGCAGCTGCTTCCCAAGTTGCTGAGCTCACGCTAGACTCTCATATTGTTTCAAAGGTGATCGCAATGGCACGTAAACATATTCAGGCTGACGATCCAAACTTTTCGGCGACTAAGAGAATGTCGCGAAGTGTTCTCGTTTATACCAGGACTTCGACGGAGGCCCAGGCACGCAATTTTCTGAGCCTTTACGATCAAGAACAGCAGATTCTCGCGCGATGCGAACGCGACGGCGATAATGTTATTGGCGTGTATCGCGAGGAAGGGGAAACCGCCACCAACATGAAGCGACCGGAATTCGAACAGATGATTGCGCGCGCCACCGACGGCACACGCTCGGTTGATGCCATTTTGGTCTACTCGTTCTCGCGCGCGTTTCGGAATCAATTCGAACAGGAACTGACGGTTCGCGCGTTGCGCAAGCATAAGGTTGAGTTGATTTCGTTTGCCGAACCGCTCGCCAATGACGCGAGCGGCGACATGTTCAGAAAATTCATCGGTATCGTGAATGAATTCCAGTCCGCTGAGACCGCGCGCGCGACCACCCGCACTATGAAGGAAAACGCGCGTCGGGGATATTCGAATGGCGGGGTAATTCCATTCGGCTACCAATCGATCGACGCTGAGATCATCGGAAGCAAACAAAAGAAGAAAATCGCTAAAGAGCCGGTCGAGGCAGAGATTGTTGTTCGCATCTTCGACCTTGCCAGAAACGGAGACGGAAATTCCGGGCCGTTGGGCACCAAGAAAATCGCGATGTGGTTGAACGAACGGGGCTTCCGATCCAGAAACGGCGCACTGTTCGGTACCGGTACGATCCACGAGATCCTCACCCGCGAAGCTTATGTCGGAGTTCGCCGCTTTAATGAATTTAATCGTAAGGGTGACGGCGAACGCAAGGACTCCACCGAGATCGTTGAATACGAGATTCCGGCGATTATTGACCGCGCCACGTTCGACGCGGTCCAGGCGCTTCTTGTTGCTCGGCATCCCCGGACCAAAGGTCCACGCCTGACTGCTGCTCCTTCATTGCTCGGCGGTCTGGTACGCTGTGATTGCAAAACATCTTGTGCGCTGACCACCGCGACGGGAACTTCCCGAACCGGAAAGATCTACGCATATTACAAGTGCATCCAAGCTACCAAACAGGGACGACACAAGACCGACCAGGGCGCGAGCTGCGTCAATCGGAAGATCCCTCGCCCGGTAATCGAGAAGTTGGTCGTCGAAGCGCTGATCGATCAATTGTTACAGCCAGACCGCGTTACTTCGATCTTGCTCGCTCTTAAGAGCCGGCGGGACGAACGGCAGGCTTCCGCGGACCGACGGATCGTTGATCTTGCTCGCCAGGCTACCGAGGCTGAGGAACGCCTGGGGCGTCTCTACGGAGCCATCGAAGCCGGAGCCATTGACGCCGCCGATCCAACGCTCAAGGAACGGGTTGCTTCCCTGAAAAACAGCCGTGACCGAGCGATCGAGGCCTTGGATTACGCGAAGAAGTCGAGCGCGACGCCGGTCGAAATCGATCCCGTCGCTATCGCTCGATTCACGAGCCTGATGCGCGAACAGCTCGTCTCAGGCGATGTCGCCGCGCGGAAGGCCTACCTTGCAAGCGTCGTTGACGCGATCGTTGTCTCAGAGGACAAAATCCGAATTATCGGCACAAACGACAATATCCGGTCCACCTTCGGACCGAACGGCAAGCCCAGGCCCGCGGTTCGTAAATCTGTTCAGGAATGGTGCCCGGGGGCGGGATCGAACCACCGACACTGCGATTTTCAGTCGCATGCTCTACCAACTGAGCTACCCGGGCATGTCCCGGCGCGGAGCAGGGAGCGCCGGTTTATAGTCAGGCCGGGCGGCTGTGTCCACCTCGCTTCGCCTTCGGCTACGCGAGGCGCGGCCCGGCTTCGAGCGTATCCCCAAGTTATTGGGAATAAACGTTATTTCGTATCGATCCTTGTTCCTGGACGGCTCGCGACCGCAGAGGGACGGTGCGCCCCCTCTCCCGCTTGCGGGGGAGGGTTGGGGTGGGGGCTCTCTCGGCGATGGGACTCGCGGAGAGAGCCCCCACCCGGCACGCTTACGCGTGCCGACCTAAGAGCGAGCTTCGCTCGTCTCGACCC
>JBOHIT010000406.1:0-9377 GCA_050726155.1 Bradyrhizobium sp. | reverse complement strand
ATCATCTGCGTGCCGGCTCGCATCTGGTGATCGCCGGCTCCAAGCACGAGATCCTGCAGGAGCAGGACCGCTACCGCGCGCAATTCTGGGCGGCGTTCGACGCCTTCGTGCCGGGCACGCCGTTGTTCAAGTAAGCGTCGCGTTTTCGAGCGAAGTCGTCGCCGGTTCGCACAGCAATCAAGCTTGCGCAGATTGCGTAGACTTATCTGCGGTAGAAAACGCGCCAAGGAAAAACGCGCACTTCAGCCCAGTGGCGGCAAACGGTCGGTGATGCGCTGGGGGAACCGGCGATCGACGAACAAGGTGCGGACATCGGCGACGCTGAGGTACCGTGCGTCGCCCTCGCCCTTGCCGAAAATATCGAGCAGGACCGGCCATTCGCCCTTCATCATGATCGGGTAGGTCCAGCGCGCCTCATTGCCGGCGCGCTTCAGATTGTCGGCCATGAAGGTCTCGATCTGCCTGGCGTTCAGCCCACGCTCGGTGCCGCCGTCGGGATTGGGGTAGTCCTGGCCGAAACTCGCGAAGCGGTCGATCTGCTCGGGGTGTACATGGGCTTCGGCGTCAAGGATGCGCGAGCCGGCGCCGTGCTTGTCGAGCGGACCATTGCGTAATTCATCGAGAATTGCGCCCGATGTCGCGCTCCTCAAGGGATGGCCGTTCGCGATCATCGCAATCCCGTAGGTGAGCGCCTTGGCCTTGATCAAACCCAGTCCCGTCTTGCCGCTCGCCAGTCCGATGTCTTCGGTCAGCGTGCCGAGCGGCACCACATGGCCGCCGACATAGCCGTTGGCGACCAGCGCGCGCAGGAAGGGGCAGGGATTGTTCGGCGAAACCTGCGGGGCCGGTGTGTCGTCTGACATGGATCCAATCCTGAAAACGGCAGCGACTATGAAAAGACAATCGCTCTCGGCCTGAAGGGAAACAGATTCGAAAACAGCAGCCACCAGTCGCGTACTACTTCAGGGTGTAGCGAGTTTTCGCTGGATTCGAAGCCGTGTCAACCGAAGGCCAAAGCCGAAGCTGCCGGGAGGACAATTCGACGCAAAACGCTGCCGGTTCACGAATCCGCGGCAAGCTTTGGCGCGGACTCGACCAGCGTCAATCTGGCGGAGGGCAGGCCGGCCTTCGACAGGCCGTCACGGTAATGGGCGATGTCATCGGGCTTTTTCCAATGGAAATTGCTCAGATGCCGTTCGACGGTAAAGCTCGGGTAATTCTGCTGCAGGATTTCGGCGGCGTTGGCCGCTTCCTCGACGCGTCCGAGTTGGGCGAGCGCCGCCGCCCGGATCGCGAGCGCCTGAAGATGATTGGGGTTGAGATACAGCTGCTCGCGCGCCCATGACAGCGACGCGTCGTATTGGCCGACGAGGTAATGGCTGAACGCGTTCACCGCCGCCCATTGATACCGGGGATCGGAATTGCCGCGCTGCGCTGCCATTGAAATCAGTTCGATCGCCTTGCGGTGTTCACCGGCGTAGAAATAGCAGAAGCCGAGCACGCCACGGGCGCCCATGTCGTAAGGGTTCAGCCCGACCGCGCGGTTCGCGGCATCCATGGCAACCTCGTAATGTCCTTCCAGGGCGTGCAGATAGGCGACGATCTGGAAGGCAAAGGAGGAGCGCGGATCAAGTCGCACGCTGCTCTCCGCCAGATCCATCGCCGTGGTCCACAATTCGCGCGTGCTCTTGATCCATCCGAACTGGATGCTCTGCATCATGATGGTGGCGAGATAGGCCCGCGCGATCGAAAGCGTCGGATCGAGCGCGATGGCTTCCTTGAACAGGCCAATCGAGGTGTCGAAATCGGCTTTGGTCTGCAGGTAGTAATAGGAAAGCCCCTTGAGGAAGCGGTCCCATGCGGTGAGGTCGTTCGACGACGGCCGGGGCGGGGCGGATGCTTCGGCCCGGTAGATTTCGGCCGCGATCGCCGCCGACAGGCTGGTGGTGATCTCGTCCTGCATCGCGAACAGGTCGCCCATATCGCGGTCGTAGCGGCCGGTCCACAATTGCTCGCCATTCTCGGGTGCGATCAGCTCGGCGGTGACACGGATCTTGCTGCCGGCGCGGCGCACCGAACCCTGGATCAGGTAGCTCGCGTCGATCTCGCGCGCGATCAGGCGGGTGCTCAGGTTCTTGCCCTTGAAGGAGAACGTCGAGTTGCGGCTCAGCACCCGGTAGAACGATTGCAGCGACAGCGCGTGGATCAGGTCCTCGGTGAGGCCGTCGGAGAAATATTCGTCGGCGCTCTCGCTCAGATTGGTGAACGGCAGCACGCCGACGATCGCGGTCCGGTATTGGGCCGGGAGGTTGGCGGGGTCCTTGGTCTCACGGCCGCGGTGGTCGGCGCCTTCAGGCTCCCAGGTCCAGACGCTGATCGGCTCCTCGATGTTTTTGAACCGGTAGGGACCGGCATCGAGCAAGGGGACGCTGAGGCGCTTGCCGGCCTCGCCATAGGCCTTGCCCGACACCGCCACGCCGCCGGGGGCGGCTACCGATTCCAGCCGCACGGCGATGTTGACGTCGTCGCCGAACACCTCGTCCTCGTCGGCCATGACGTCACCCATATGGATGCCCATACGGAATTGCATCATGCGGTTGGCAGGCAAATGATGGTTTCGTTCAGCCATCATCATCTGCATCGCGACCGCGGCCTCGATGGCGCCGACGATGCTGGGAAACTCCAGCAGGAAGCCGTCGCCGGTATTCTTTACCAACCGGCCGCCATGATTGAGGATGATCGGGTAGATCGCGGTCCGATGGGCCTTGAAGGTGGCATGCGTGCCCGCTTCGTCGGCCCCCATCATGCGGGAATAGCCGGCGACGTCAGCACAAACGATGGCGGCTAGCCGTCTCTCCATATTTCCTTCAGAACTCCTACGCTTGCATAGCAATACGTGGTCGGTTACGCGATTCCAATGATTATAAAATACGCTGTATCCGCCGGAAGGCCGATCCGGAAGTGATAGTAGCGCAATCCTCTTGGGATTGGCATGCGCGGGATTAACGAAGTGTCACGAAGGAACTGGTCAAAATCATGGGCGAGATGCTCGGCATAAACGAACTCTGGTTGTTCATCCTCTCGGGGTTGCTCCTCAACGTCACGCCGGGGCCGGATACCGCCTATATTATCGGCCGCAGCCTCCAGTTGGGCTGGCGTGGCGGGGCGGCGGCTGCGCTCGGCATCAGCTGCGGTTGCCTGGTTCACGTGTTTGGCGCGGCGATCGGCCTGTCGGCGCTGTTGATGACGTCGGCGGCCGCCTTCACGGTCCTCAAGCTGGTCGGTGCGGCCTATCTGCTGTTCACGGGCGTTCAGATGTTGCTGTCGCGCCCGAGTCCGGTCGCCGACATAGCCGTGCAGGGCGACGCCATCCCGCTGCGCCGGGTATTCTGGCAGGGGGCGTTGACCAACGTGCTCAATCCGAAGGTGGCGCTGTTCTTCCTGGCCTTCCTGCCGCAATTCGTGTCGGCTGATTCGGCACACAAGACGGCCGCCTTCCTGGCGCTGGGGCTGATCTTCATCTTCAACGGCACGCTGTGGTGCTTTGGCGTCGCGGCCTTTGCGTCGAAGGCCGCCTCCCGCATCCGGCAGTCCCGAGGCGTTATGGTCTGGATCAACCGGGTGCTCGGCGGGATGTTCGTCTATCTCGGGTTTCGCGTGGCGATGCTGCAGACCCGCTGATCTAACCTGTTTGGGTTAGGCGTGTTTTCAAGCGAAGTGGTGCCCTGAGAGCTGCGTTCTAGCCGTGGATTTTCAGAAAGCCTCCGATGGCGAGATAGAGCCCGAGAAAGATCATCGCGATCAGAAACCAGCGGCGGAACACCTCGGGCTGCATTCGGGTCCGCACCGCCTGTCCGATGAACATGCCGGCAAAGGAGGCCACCATCGCCACCGCGCCGGGTAGCGCGGTCGCCGCCGTCAGCAGGCCCGCCGCGGTGATGGTGAAGCCGAGCGCCACCGTGGCGACGGTGAAGAACACGCCGAGCGCCTGCACCAGTTCGTCCCTTTCCATGCCGATCGCCTGCATGAACGGCATCGACGGGATGACCTGAACGCCGGTCGCGGCCGAGATCACGCCGGTCACGAGCCCGACGATGCCGCCGATCCACTTCTCGTCGCGGCGCGCGACCTTGAAGCTGAACTTGCTGAGGCCGACGATGGCATAGATCACCAGCAGCACGCCGAGGATGACGGTGCCATAGGCCGCATAGGGCCCGGTCAGCAGTCCGCCGTTCAGCCAGATGCCGATCACCGTGCCGACCATCAGCGGCCAAAGCCGCCGCATGATGTCGCGCAAAAACGGGCCGACGAAAGTCTGCCAGATATTGGTGACGATCGCCGGGATGATGACGATCGCGATCGCCTGGCCGGGCGGCATCGTGAGCGCGAGCAGGCCCATCGACACCGTCGGCAGGCCGAGCCCGATCACGCCCTTGATGAAACCGGCAAGCAGGAAGGCGCCCGCGATGAGAATGAGCATGGAATCGATCATGCGGGCACATTGACCGATCGGGCGGATCGGCACAATCTGGAGAATACGGAGACAGCATTCGCTTTCACCGAAGGCAGATACCGGAATTCGAGATGCGCTTCGACCTGGTAGATCTACAGCTCTTCATCGCGGTGGCGGAGACGCGCAGCATCACCAATGGCGCGAACCGCGTCCATCTAGCACTGGCCTCGGCGAGTGCGCGGATTAAGCATCTGGAAGCGGCGCTTGGCGTGTCGCTGCTGACGCGCGGCCGTCGCGGCGTCGAATTGACGCCGGCCGGCGAAAGCCTGCTCGATCATGCCCGCATCGTCCTGCATAATGTGGAAGCGATGCGCGGCGATCTCGTCGCGTTCTCGCGCGGCGTCAAGGCCACGGTCCGCTTCCTCGCCAATACCTCCGGCCTTTCGGAGTATCTGCCGAAGGCGTTGGCCGCCTTTCTCAGCCAGCATCCGCATATCTCGATCGACGTCGAGGAGCGCGAAAGCGGCGAGATCGCGCACGCCATCGCCACCGGTGCTGCCGATCTCGGGCTCGCCGCCGAACACGCGCTGCCCGAAGGCATCGAGCGGATCCCGTTCAGCGAAGATCGCCTGGTGCTGGTCACCGCGCGTCAGGATGAACTGGCGGCCCGGCGGCAGGTCGATTTCCGCGAGGTGGTGGAGCGGGATTTCGTCGGCCTGATCACCTCGAGCGCGCTGCATGCCCACGTCACCGGCCACGCCGCACGGCTCGGCGCGCGCTTAAGGTTCCGCGCGCGAATGAACAATTTCGATGCGATCGGGCAGATGGTCGCCGCCGGCATCGGCGTCGCCGTGATGCCCGAGGTTGCGGCCAAGCGCTGCGCGCGATCGATGAAGATCAATGTCGTCAGGATCCGGGATCCCTGGGCCAACCGGCGGCTGGCGATCTGCGCCCGCAGTTTCAAGGCGCTGCCGAAACCGGCGCAGCAATTGGTGGAACATCTGCGCAAGATGACGCCGCGATAGAGAGGAAATCAACATGCTCAAGGTCTGGGGACGCCGCAGTTCCTACAACGTCCAGAAAGTCATGTGGTTGATCGGCGAGCTCGGGCTCGCCCATGAGCATATCGACGCCGGTGGCTCGGCCGGCGGGCTCGATGCGCCGGCGTTTCTCGCGATGAACCCGCATGGCCGCATTCCCGTGATCAGGGACGGCGACGTCATCGTCTGGGAATCGCATGCCGTGCTCCGCTATCTGGCCGCGCGCCATGGCGCCGGTCGATTCTGGTCCGACGATCCCGCCGCACGCGCGGCCGTCGACGGCTGGATGGACTGGTCGCACACCGCGCTGCAGCCGGATTTCCTCACCGGGGTGTTTTGGGGATTCTACCGGACGCCGGAGGCCATGCGGAACTGGCCGGCCATCAAGGCAGCGCTGGCGCGTTGTGCCAGGGATTTCGAAAAGCTCGACCGGTTGCTGGAGGGGCGCAGCTTCCTGCTCGGCGAGACGCTGTCGCTCGCGGATATCACCGCCGGGACCTCGCTCTATCGCTACTTCGAACTCGAGATCGACCGCCCGCCATTGCCGCAGGTCGAGCGTTGGTATCGCACGCTGCAGCAACGCGACGCCTACCGGACCCACATCATGATTCCATTCGGCGAACTGTTCGGGCGGCTGGATTACTGATGGTCCGTGCCTTGAAGCGTCCACATTGCCGATGGAGAAGCGGCGAGGTTTGGCCGCAGCGGCGAGCAATGGACATCTGGGGGATGATGACACGTCGGGCAGTGAGCAGAGCCGTGATCGGCTTTCTGTTGCTGACCGCGCCTGCAATGGCTGCCGAGTCGCCGGCCGAACTGATCTCCAGCTTCCGGCTTAAGCATGGCGAAGTCCGCGTCGTGCGTGATGCAACGCTCGACCGCATTGCGCTGGATCAGGCACGCGCGATGGCGGCGAAGAATGATCTCAGCCATGAGGTGCTCGGCCCGTTCAACAGACGGATGGCGCCGGCGGGCGCGGGGCGGGCCGCCGAGAACATTGCCTACGGCTACGAGAGTTTCGAGAAGACGCTCGGCCAGTGGATCGACTCGTCCGGGCACCGCAAGAACCTGCTGTTGCACAATGCATCCCGTGTCGGGATTGCGAGCGCCAGGGATGCTAGCGGCAAGCGCACCTACTGGGCCATGGTGATCGCCGGTGATTACGAACAGAAACCAAAGGGCAAGAAAGACAAGAAAGAGCCTCTGGTTGCCGTGAAGCGCGAGGCCAAGCCTGCAGGCAAGCCCAAATCCAGCGGCTGCCATATCAAGCTGTTCAGCCTTTGCATTTGAGGCGCGAAGCCGGTCACGCGCAGGGGATTACTTCGCTATCTCGATGCCGGCGTCCTTGATCACCTTCGCCCATTTTTTGGTTTCGGAGTCGATGAAGGCGCGGAAATGCGCCGGGCTGTCGCCCGCCACCGTCAGGCCCTGATCGGCAAGCTTTGCCTTGACGCCCGGATCGGCCATCGCCTGGTTGGTGAGGCGGTTCAGCTCGGCGATGATTTTCTCCGGCGTTCCGCCCGGCGCCACCATGCCGTACCAGTTTTCGATCAAGAGATCGGGCATGCCGACTTCCGCTGTGGTCGGCACATCGGGCGCGGTCGGTGCGCGGGTGGGGGAGCCCAGCGCAATCGGCTTGAGCGAGCCCGCTTTGATATGCGGCAGGATCACGGGCAAATCGAGGAATGTCATCTGCACCTGCTGGCCGAGCAGATCGTTGATGGCAGGCGCGGCGCCGCGATAGGGCACGTGCACGATGTCGAGCTTTGCGGTCAGCTTGAACAGTTCGCCGGCCAGATGCGGCAGGCCGCCGACGCCGGCGGAGGCAAAATTGAGCTTGCCGGGCTGCGCCTTGGCGAGCGCGATCAGTTCGGCCATGTTGCTGGCGGGAACGTTGCTCGCCACGACCAGCATTTCCGGCACCGTCACGTTCAGCGTGACCGGCGCGAGATCCTTTCGCACATCGTAGGGCATTTTTTCCAGCGACGGATTGATAACGAGCGAACTCGCGCTGGTAATGGCGATGGTGTAGCCGTCGGGCGCGGCTTTCGCGACCGCGTCGGTGCCGAGCACCCCGGCCTGTCCGCTGCGATTTTCGATGATGACCGGCTGCCTGGCCAGCTCTGACATACGCTGGCCGACCACGCGGGCGATGATGTCGTTCGGCCCGCCCGGCGGGAACGGCACGATCAGCTTGATCGGCTTGGTCGGAAAGTCCTGCGCCGTGCCGGCGGCAGGCAACAGCAGAAGCGACAATCCAGCCGCCAGCGCGCCCCAAATCTTCATGCAACCTCCCTGCGCAGATGTCTGATGCGTCTGTCGCGTCGGGGCTTATAGCAGGTTTTTTCCGGCGGGCTGCATCATCAAATCGATCGAGGCAGCAGCTCGTCGGTGGCCGCAAGCCGCACCGGCTTTGGGCTGATGAGATTGCTCCAGACCCAGTGATGATGTCGCTTGACGCTATCAGCGTCGAGGTGAGGACGGTCGCTCAACGTATGGGCATCCGTCACCACGACGACATTGTGATGATTTGAAACCGCCGAGCGAACGGTCGCATCGACGCACAGATCGGTGGCCCAGCCGGTCACCAGCACGCGATCCGGCGCGGTCCTCTCGAGCCGTGCCTGCAGTTCGCCGCCGGCGAAGGGATCGTTCATGCTCTTCTGAACGATGACGTCGGCGGGATCGCGCAGCAGTTCGGGCAGCAACTCCCAGCCCGGGGTCTGCGGCTCGAAATCGTCGCCCGCATCGCCGCCGTGCTGAATGAAGATGACCATGCCGGACTGCGCGCGCACGTTGGCGGCGAGGCGGTTGATGCGGCCGATGACGCCGGGCAGGTCGTGCTTGGGGTCGCCGCTCCGAAGTCCGACCTGCATGTCGACGATCAGCAGTGCGTCCATGCTCGGTGCCTCGTCTGGCAGGCCCTAGCTGTTGAGCAGTTTCATCGCCGCTTCATGCACGCGGGCGTCGCCGGCGGCGATGATGCGGCCGCCGCTCTGGGCGGGTTTGCCGTCCCAGGTGGTGACGACGCCGCCGGCACCGGTGATGATCGGGATCAGGGCCGCGATGTCATAGGGTTTCAACTCGGTCTCGACCACGAGATCGAGATGGCCGGCCGCCAGCATGCAATAGGAATAGCAATCGCCGCCGTAGCGCGTCAGCTTCACCGCTGCTTCGACCCGGCCGAAGGCGGCGCGGTCGGCGGCATTCATCAACAGCGGGCTCGTGGTGTAGGAGGTCGCTTCCTTCAGCGAGGCGCAGCGCCGCACCGACAGTTTCCGTTCGCCGGAGGGCCCGGAATAATGCGCCGAGCCGCTGTCGCCGGAAAAGCGCTCGCCGATATAGGGCTGGTGCATCATCCCGAACACCGGCGTGCCCCGGTGCATCAGCGCGATCAGCGTGCCCCAGATCGGAAAACCCGCGATGAAGGATTTGGTGCCGTCGATGGGATCGAGCACCCAGACATATTCGGCGTCCTCGCGCTCGCTGCCGAATTCCTCGCCGACGATGCCGTGCTGGGGAAAGTTGCCCTTGATCAGGCGGCGCATCACCGCCTCGGCGGCGCGGTCGGCTTCGGTGACGGGATCGAAATCCTTGGCGCTCTTGTTGTCGATCGAAAGCGAGGTGCGAAAGAACGGCAGGATGGTTTCGCCAGAGGCGGTGGCAAGGCGGCCGATAAAGGCTGTGAAATCGATAACCGTCACGGCTATTCCTTAGAGCAAGCGAAAGAGGTTGTGAAAGTCCGCCTCCTTGCCTAGCTCAATCCTGCGATGGGCGCACGATTAACGGCGGGTTTATTCCCATCTCATCGCATCACCGGGTCGTCCGCGGCTTTCGCGTCAGCTTCGTTTTGGCATGCATTTTTGGTGACACCGCTAGTCACG
>JBOHIT010000405.1:0-6270 GCA_050726155.1 Bradyrhizobium sp. | reverse complement strand
ATAGCGGAATTGGGCTCGCGCTTGTTGGCCCTTCGCGAAATCTGGATTGCCTGGCGCGGCGGCAGCGTGTCGCCGACCACGACGCCGGGCTGTGGGAAATGATGACCGGTAGTAATCGCCTCGCCGAACGCGTTTTTGTCGGTGCGGGAAAGGTCATGCCGCACGAAATGCGGATACACATCTGCGTAGGGACACGCATGCGTAATGTGGAATCCGATCCAGCTCGTCTGCTCGGCGTAAGGACCGCCGAGGGCAGCGTCTTCGATGATGACGCAGGCGCCCCCGTCCTTGTCGGGGCCGACAAGAACGTTGAGGCCGCGGAAGTGCTCCTTTATTTCATCAATAGCGTCTTGAACGTCGGGGGTCATGTCCGGCCCCCGTTCAAGAGTTGTCGTCGTCGGCAATGGCCACGTAGCGCTGGCCCTTCTTGACCTTCACGGGGTCGCTGTCGCCGATGATCTGGGTTTCGCCCTGGCGCTTCTCCAGACTGAGGACGAAGTCCAACTGGATCTGCACGCCCTGGGCGATCGCGGCCTGCTTGATCTCAAGCCCGGTGTGCTCACCGCGCTCGATCTTGACCGGCTTCTCGTTGACGAAGATCCCTACCAACGTTTCGACCGGGCGGATGCGGAACTTTTCGAGTCCTGCACCGGACAGATCGACCGTCTGTTCGTCTTCGATTTCTTCGTCAGCCGCGTCCTCGCGCTCAAGGAGGACGATGACAGAATCGGGGTCCTTTTTGGCCAGCCGCTTCAGCGTGATGCCGTTGATGAAGGTGACGAGCCATTCCTGACGCTCGCCTTCCAACTCGAAATAGAACGCGCGGTCCGTCTGCGCGATGATGAAGCGCTCTGCATCGCCGGGGCGGAGATCCACCGGCTCATTGAGACGAAGCGGTTCCAGATCGCCTGTCTCCAGCCACTGGAGGATGCCGTAGTTTTCGGCCGGGTGAAATCCGGCCGCGGCCACGATCTGGTGGCCGGTCGGCTTTGCATCGTCGATGTTCAAGTCGCGGAAGTTCAGGTCCGGGCCGGCGACTTTGACACGAAACGCCTTATGAGCGGTTTGATCCTGCGGAGCGGACCCCTCAACAACGCTTTCCATCTGTGTATCCTTTCTGGCAAATTAAATAAGTTCCCAAAATAGGAACCAGATTGATATAGCTCGATTCGATGTTGCTGCGCAACAACAGCGTCCCCATTTTGGGAACTATTTTTCTTGCGCTGCGACACCGGTTATGGGAAGGCAATGAGGATTGCGGGGAAATCACGACTGATTCGGGCGTCGTCGTCGTGTTCTGACGAGACGGCGGGCGCCTATCGGGCCTTTTATGTCGAGCTCGAAGCGGCGGTGTGGCGGTCCCTGAAGGACGTCCTTGCCGCCTACCCGAATGCCAAACTCGAGACGCAGAGCCTGGTCATTCCTATTGACAGGCAGCATTGCGTCGTCGTCGCCGTCGACTACGAAGCCGAAATCGCCTTGATCAAGTTCGCGGGACCTCGCTCGCGCCGTTCGGGTGAATCATGACACGGAAGCCATTATGAACGTCGCACCAATCCGCTCGGAAGCTCACTACGAAGTCGCGCTCGAACGGATCGCGACTCTGATCGGAAAGAACGATCAGCGCTCTCGGGACGAACTCGAGGTGATACAAACGCTCGTCGAAAAATGGGACCGCGAGCACAACGTCATGGCATTGCCCACGCCGGTGGAGGCGATACGCTTCCGCATGCAGCAGGGCAATCTGAAGCCTCGCGATCTCGAGCCCTATATCGGGCACAAATCCAAAGTCTCCGAGGTTCTCGGCGGCCGTCGTCCCCTGTCGATCGATATGATCCGCGCCCTCCATCGCCATCTCGGCATCCCTCTTGCGTCCTTGGTTGGGCCCGAAAAGGACGACCGGCACGAACCAAAGCTCACCAAATCAGCGATGGAAAAACTCGCAAGCTTCGGCGTTTTGAGGCAGCGGGAGAGCTACCCGGCCTTCCGGTCGAGGGCGTTCGCCGGCAGTCCCTTGCAGGCGATGTTGCGGAAGACCCGCACGGAGCGAACCAACGCCAAGACCGATGTCAACGCGCTGGAAGCGTGGTGTGCCGCCGTACTCGTGAAGGCTTCCTTATTCAAGTTCCCCAGGAGGCGACGCGCTATTTCGCGCGAATTCGGCCGCGAACTCGCTCGGCTGAGTATCAAACCCGACGGCCCGGCCCTGGTGGAAGGTCTATTAGCCCAAGTCGGTGTCGCCTTCGTCGTGCTGGAGCATCTGCCCGGAACGTTCCTCGACGGAGCGGCTCTCTGTCGAGCCGACGGGACGCCGGTGATCGCAATGACCGTCCGACACGATCGGCTGGATAACTTCTGGTTCACTTTGCTGCACGAGTACGCGCACGTCTGTTGTCATCTGGCGGGTGACACTAAGATCATCTTGGACGATCTAGACGTTAAAAGCTCGGACGCGATCGAGAAGGAAGCAGACGAATTTGCGCAATCGACGCTTATCCCACCGAAGATTGCGCAGAGCCTGGCATCGAACGAACTGAGTCCGGAGGACGTGGTCCGCATAGCGGCGGAAGCCGAGGTCCATTCGGCGATCGTGGCCGGTCGTTGGCAAAGAGATCACAGCGACTATAGGCGCTTCGCCAAGATGCTTGGGCGTGGTGAAGTACGAGAGCAGTTGCTTGCGAACCGTTAATAATGGAGCGGACTAAGTGTTGGCTCCGTCGCGTGTCTTGTGAACACCGCCTCGAAATTACACAAAGCTTATCAGTCCGCCACTATGTTCCATAACATTCGATTGACGAATGTCTTTGTCACGGGTCTCTATTCTGCAGCGCACCAATAATCCTTTCAAACCCGGGAATACGACAATAGAACGATGGACTTGATGCTTCCATAAGTTGTAGAGAGGAGAAATTGGAGTTTTGGGGGATTTCCATGGTTGAAAAATCTAAAATGCTTCTTTCGCTCGGTGCGGCGCTCGCCTCGCTCGCGGGAATGTCGGTTCAAGGGGCAGAAGCCAAGCCAGTAGTTGGAAACGATGCAGACATTTCCTCCGCGGAAAATACGGCCGTCAAACCGATGCCAAACGCCCACTTTCAAGCAGGTGAGGATCTTCTCGGGTTCGTTATGACGAAGCAACCTGACGGGACGATTGTCGCGGGACATTCATCGCATGCTTCCCACGCCTCTCACGCTTCTCATGCCTCAAGCCGTTAAGGGGTCGGCGGCGTCCCCGGTAGGCATTTCTGTCGATTTTGATGCGAGCGTCCAAGGCCTAGGATCGCTGGATGTAGCCGCCTATCGACTGATTGGAATGGCAACCTGCCGGATAGACCGGGTGGCCGACCGTTTTGTTTGTCACCTCGTTCCCTCCGCGAGCTCGAAGAACGCCACGCTCACTCTCGACGATCTGCAGGAGCGCTTTTTGAACTTGGTGGCAGACGAGAACTTGCGCGCCCGCGTTGCTGAAAAAACTGACGGCGTCCGGAACGTCATCCTCGCTCTCGCCTTCGGATCCATAGCCGCCTCTCAAAAAGACGTCGTGTAACTTCGAGCCGGAGCAGTATGGCCCGTTTTCTAGCTCCTGAAGCTTTTGTCGTGGCGGCCGAAACCCTTTCGCTGCTGCCGTTCAACCTTGAGCGTACCGGTACAAGCCAATATCTCGTCGCAAACATGGTCGGCGATTTCATTCGCCTCACCGAAGATGAGCTGCATAGGCTGATTGACCTGCGGCTGCAGCCCGGCGACGGCCTCTATGAAAAGGCTTATGCGGCCCACCTCATCACCGGAACTAATCAGCGTGCGCAACGACAGCTTCTGGCATTGCGACTGAGAAGCAGGATGTCGTTCCTCCGGCAGATTACACCGCTGCATATTTTTGTGGTGACCCTGCGATGTGAGCATTCCTGTCCGTACTGCCAGGTTTCGCGTCAAAGTGCTGATCGCTCTCGCTTCGACATGAGCGACGACACAGCCATGCGCGCCCTCGACATCGCGTTTTCGAGCCCCGCAAAGCGGATCAAGATCGAGTTCCAGGGAGGGGAGCCCCTGCTGAATTTCCCCCTCATCAGGACCATTGTAAAAGCCGCGAAAGCGCGTTCTGGCGCCGCGAACAAAAAGGTCGATTTCGTCATCGCGTCCAATCTGGCGCTGTTGAATGACGAGGTCCTCGATTTCTGCAAATCGAACGACGTTCTTCTCTCCACGTCGCTCGATGGTCCCGCTGATCTTCATAACAAGAACCGCCCGAGGCCTGGCGCAAACAGCCACGAGCTGGCTGTCGCCGGCATCCGACGGGCCAAAGAGGTTCTGGGTCCTGACAGAGTTGGCGCCCTGATGACCACCACGGAAGCGAGCCTGGATCGTGTCGATGACATTATCGACCAATATTTGCAGTTGGGATTGGACGGCATCTTCCTGCGCCCGCTTTCGCCGTTTGGGTTTGCGGTGAAGACGAAGCAGTTTCAGAAATACGATGCCGGAAAGTGGTTGGATTTTTATGAGCGTGGTCTGCGCCGGGTGCTGGACATCAACCGGCAGGGGAAGCCATTTCGGGAATTCTATGCCGCGCTGATCCTCACGCGCATGCTTTCAGACAGGCCCATTGGCTATGTGGACCTGCGCAGTCCAGCTGGTGCCGGCCTTGGTGCACTGGTCTACAATTACGACGGTAGCGTTTTCGCCTCCGACGAGGGCAGGATGCTTGCCGAGACCGGCGACAACGCATTCCGGCTTGGGCACGTTGATCACGATAACTACAAATCACTCGTTCTTTCGGACAAACTGATCGACGCAATATCGTCATCACTGACGCAATGTGCCCCGGAATGCTCAACATGCGTGTTTGAGAGCCATTGCGGCGCGGACCCCGTCTATCATCACGCCACACAAGGCGACGCCCTCGGCATCAAGCCCCTGTCGGCATTTTGTGCCCGGCAAAAGGGCATTATGGGGCTGCTGCTGGACATCCTAGAAAATTCCCCGGAAGACGCAGCAATCCTGCGGCGATGGGCGGCCACATGACCATTCCTCTGTATGGCACGGCATTGCTAAGCAGTGGCTTTCGTGCCGAGACGGTCCGCTCCGTCGTCAGGCTCCGGCCGGTTGAATGCAGCGCCGAGCGTCACGCGTCAGATTTTGCGCTCGTTAAAACTTCGGAAGACGTCCAGCGGGCCCTTGAATGTAATTGGCGATCCGTTTTCGCTGTTTCGGATTCGTCCATCGCAAGTCTTGCGCCCACCTTTGAAGGTCGGGTTATCGCGGTGCCGGCGAAGTACAATTACCTCGGGGATGGCGACGTTCTCGGGTTTGATCATTCCTCGCGTAAGTTCCGTACCCTCTTTCGGCGAAACTCCGCGCACAATTCCTTTCTGGTCACGGAACGGTGCAACAACTATTGCTTGATGTGTTCGCAGCCGCCGAAGGATGTCGCTGACCATTGGATACTGAATGAAATCAAAGAAATCCTGCCCCTTATTGATCCTGGCACGCATGCGCTGACCTTCACCGGCGGAGAAACCCTGTCGGACTGGGAGGACTTCATAGGTGTCCTGAAGCAGTGCCGGCACCTGCTTCCTGCCACCGCCCTTCAGGTTCTGACCAACGGTCGTGCGTTCGCAAACTCGCATATTGTGGACGCCTGGAAGGATATCAACCACCCGAAGCTGATGGCGGCTATCCCGGTTTATGCTGCGGTCGATCGTCTCCACGACTATGTCGTGCAGGCCAAGGGTGCTTTCGACGAGACCGTGCTGGGAATTCTCAAGCTCAAGGATCGCGGCCAGCGCGTTGAAATCCGTGTTGTTCTACATGCCTTGACCGCGCCGGTTATCGCGGAGACGTGCCGGTGGATCGCCCGCAATCTGCCGTTCGTCGATCACGTCGCGTTGATGGGACTCGAAAACACCGGTTTTGCCATAGCGAACGATGCGATTCTCTGGATCGATCCCATGGACTATCGCGAGGGGCTGGCGAAGGCGGTTGATCACCTGGCAACCGCCGGTGTGAATGTGTCGATTTACAATCTTCCGAAATGTGTTCTTCCGCGATCGGTATGGCCGCATGCGCTGCAGTCCATATCAGATTGGAAGAATGCATTTGTCAAAGAATGCGACCGTTGCGACGAAAGGGAGAGCTGCAGTGGCTTCTTCACGACCGGACGTCCGCGTTTCAGTCGCGGCATAGCTGCAATCACTTCCTAACCAAGCCGTAGAGTTCCACCGCGGGCTTAGTGCGGCGGCTCAAAATTCCATAACGCCTCATACGCGACAGGTG
>JBOHIT010000404.1:0-8355 GCA_050726155.1 Bradyrhizobium sp. | reverse complement strand
TCATAATCCACCAGCTCAGATAGGTCAGAAGGGAGGGACGAAAGGTTCAATGAAGCTCGTTCTGATCACGGGATTGCTTGTCTTGCTCTCCGGCAAGGTTTCCGCCGAACTATTGCCGAAATCGATCCGGGGATTGTGGGCCTTCGAGGCTGCCGACTGCTCGAATCCAGCGAGTGACGGGCTGCTGAAAATCGAAGCGAACGCGGTCAGTTTTTTCGCGTCTGCGCATGACATCAAGCGTGTCGTGCGGCGGCCCGATGGTTCGCTGAGCGCATCAGGCCTGGTTTCAAATGAAGGCGAAGCAGGCCGTGTTCGGGGGTCGTTGACGCTGAAGCCGCTGTCGCGCGACACGCTTCACGTCCTCGACCACATTTATCATCGTTGTCTGCACTAGAGACACTTGAGCGGATGGGATTGTGGCGCGGATGGCTTGCGACCGTGACCGTCAGCACATTTCTCCCGAACCGGGCCCGCTATGCTTCGAGAGCTCATTCATGGGAGTTTGGAATGCTGGCGCAGGTAATCTTGATCGCGAGCTTGCCCTCGATGTTCTGCGCGGGCTGCGCGACCTTTCTGGCCTACAAGGAACGCAAGCAGTGGGTCTGGTTCGCCGCACTGTCCGTGCTGGCCGGCGTGGGCGGCATTACCGTCCTCAACATGATCGGGCTGTGGCGGCTGACGGGCCATTGATCGGCCCATCTGCTCAGGAACGAACTTTTCCCTGCCGGCTCTATGTGGTGGCCAGCGTCCACAATTAGCAACGCCGGCGGGCATGACGCGCCTCACAAGCGAAAGCCCCGCTCGGGGGAAGCGGGGCTTTCTGATGGGGATGAGTGTCTGGGGGACTACTCATCCATAAGTCGCGGCAACGCGTCATTGGTTCAACCGAGTTTTTGTGGCGTGGCTTGGCGCACTGCGGGCTTGCGAAATTGTTCTTGTTATGTTCTATTCAACCATTCCCTGGAGGTCGATTCATGGACATCGAGAAACAACGCGAAATCATCAGGCTCTGGAACCGGATGCGCCGGGTCGAGGGCCCGATCGCGGAGGAAATCCGCATTCAGATCCTCGAATACTTTGCGCAGCAGGACCGGGCCAAACGCGCGGCCTGATGCGGATTGCTCGCGCGCGGCAGCGCGTTGAAGCGCGCGAGTGACCTCGCATACTATCGAGCGGCTCCTTCGTCGTTGCTTGGGCAAACGGAGGAGCCAGCAGATGTGAGCGTCTTGCGCGCAGTGTCTGTCGGTAGCCGCGCTGCGTCCGCTGGCCGTTGCATCATGCGGCAATCAGGCTTCTTCCCGGTGCCCGTCCGAGCCGCGGTTGAATATGCCGTAATTGCTCGACTTCTGGCCGTCGCCGTCGGTCGGCGCCACCGTCAATCCAAGTCGGAGCAACTCGCGTACGGCTGCGGCGCGGGTCGGCATCCGGTGCTTGAACCGGAAATCGTCAAGCAAAGTCAGTTCTTCGGGTGAAAGCATGATTTGCAAACGTTCGCCCCGGGCGTCGGTCATGTGCCTTCCTCAAGTTTAGACAAATGAGTAAGCGCCTAACTCGCAGCTGTTCGCTTTGGTTCCTTCAAATGCCAATAGAAAGTCAGTTGAGTAAAATAATCAAATGAAATCAACAAGTTAAATGTTGATATGAAGCGCGATCGGGGGTAAATTCATGGCAAGGAGATTGGCCATGGACAAGGAAATCAAGTTTCCGAAACTCCCGAAGGACTCAAAACCGCCGAAGCGTCCGAGCTATGACAGGGTGATTGAAAACCTGGACAAATGGGCGACGAGCCCGGGGCTGCAACCGCCGAAATAGGCGTGAGGGCCAGGGAAGCGATCAGACGAGGCGCCCCCCCGGACGGGGAAGCCGGTACCAGCGCCTACTATAGACAGCGGTCCGCGAATGTCCGCCACCACTGCATCAAATACAGGCGCTGCTTCTGGCGGCCGCACCAATCCTGTTCGCGGCGCCAACCACGTGGACCGACCGAGTTCCCTGATCCGCTAGGCCTTGACGTCAACCAACGCGGTTGGCTCAGCCTGGGCATGTTGTTCCAGTTGGGCTTGCTGTGCCTGCGACTTGGCGTCGTAGACGGCCTTCAGGTCTTCGTTGATGGTGTTGGGTGGCGCCTTGGCGGTCTGATCGACAAGAAGCTGGATTCTGGCCTGCGTCACTTCAACCGGTACGGGATAAACAATCATGAGATCATTCCTCCTGCCCCGAAAGCTGTCAGGCGCTCATTTACACTTTGTAAAGAGATTGGGTTAACGGCGAAGTGGGTTAATAGCGGAGCGGACCAGCAGTACGGGCCAGGGTCCGGCCAGGCGAGCAGGGGGCTCAAATGATCTTGGTGACCGGGAGTATTTTGGCGCGCAAGGAGAGTTTTGACGAGGTGTTGGCCGCGTGTCTCGCGCATGTCGGGCGCTCGCGGACAGAGCCCGGCTGCATCTCGCATGACGTCCATGTCGACTGCCAGAATCCGATGCGCCTGTTCTTCTTCGAGCAATGGGCGGATGAAGCGGCGCTGCGCACGCATTTCGCGGTGGAAGGTTCGAAAACGTTCGTCAGATCCCTCAAGGACCGCATCGTCGAAACCACGGGGACCAGGATCTATCGTGCGGAATCAATTCCGCGATAGATCATCCGGCAAAACTCGGGAATGAAACGGAATGCAAGCCGCAAGCGCAAAGGCGCTTCCGGCGCGCGATGCTAGACGGTCTTTTCCAGACGCTCGGCATAGAGCTGGAATTCCTCGGCCATCTCGATGAGTTTCTTCGAGGCCTCGGGGTCCCTGACGGCAACGGCCAAACGCTTGGCTCGGACGGACTGGTCGCGGTAGTGGTCAGCTTGGGTCATGTCGGCACCTTTTCCGATGAGTACGAGTGTCGCCGGAAAGGTTCGATCACGACGATGCGAACAGCCGGTCTGTGCCGCACGAGGCGGGTTCGTGATGGTCAGGCGGAGGCAGCGTGAGGGCCCTTGCGGCGCAAGGCCCCGTCGCAGCGAACTTGCGAGGAGTAACCCGATCTTAATCGGCGGCAGGACGAAAAAACCCGCCCCCTGTTCGTTCTCCGAGAACAAAAGGAGTCTGATCTCCGCTGCCCGAAAACCGGCCGGGCATCCCTTCGCGTGTCACCCCCGCCTTTGCTGCGCCCCGCTTGATGGTGCTGCGCCAGTCGAGGCTGGGTCGGGGACACATCCGACATCAAACAACCGTCAAGCGACATGGCCGCCGGGGCTGTGGACGGTTGCGCAGCAAGTACCGACAGGCGCAACCGAAATTGCCATTCCACCCCCTGTGATCTTCCTGTGGATTTGCTGCGGATAAGTCCGACGGCGCTGGCGCGCCAGTCGTCAGGGTCAACGATCCCTTTCAACCCACGCGCCCTTTCGGCAGAGCGAATAACCTTATTCAGTTAGGTTAAATCCGGGATTGCGTTGTGCTTATCAGAGGTTGCGCTAGGGATGGCTGGTGGAAACAGCCATGGTCCCTTCATTTCATAACGCTGACCGACCGACCCACCGACGCGTGATGGTGGTCGGGCTGCTGTTTTGCGTCGCCTTCGTCGCCATCAGCTTTTCACTTCGGCCACAGCCGGAGACCGGCCACGTGCTGGTCAAGGCTGACAGGCTGGTTCGCACCGCCGGCGAACCGCACAAAGCCAACTAGTATCGCAACTCAGCGATCCGGCAATTTTCCGCCGGGCGCCTTGTGATATTTTGCGATGCCGATAAACCCGGCAAAGGCGATCACGTTGAGCAGAACTTCCAGCCACACGGGCATCCGCCAACCCTCTTTCGGGAAGAATCCCGAGGATAGATAAGCCCGGAGTCCCATGATTGGTTCCTGCACGAACCGATGGGCAGGCACGTTCTTAGCGCATGACTGCGGGCGGGGCAGTCGCCGCTGACTGCAAAAATGAAAAACCCCGCCGGTATCCGAAGACACCGACGGGGTCTTTCATGCTTTCACCTCTGGCAAGGTTGCTGCACTTGCACCGGTAACCTGCGCACAGCGGGTTCGTTCCACTGTTTTGTATTATTTTTTCTGCCGCCCGGTTCCCCGGTTCGGGTGCCGGCAGCATCAGCGGAACTCCCACGGCCAACGAAACAGCCTGGAACGTTGCTTCGGCCCTTTTTGCCGAATGGACTCTTTGGCGTCAGGTCCAGAGCGATGGGCGGTTGAAGCCGCTCCAGGCATTGCCGAGCGTGGTGGCGTAATATTCCTCGCGCTCGCGTTCGAATTTTTCTTGTGTGGCCTTGAAGCTTGCGACCCGTGCTGCGATTTCCTCGCGCGCACGCGCGAGCCTGTCTTCCTGCTCGTCCATTGCCCATCCTTTTTTTGGCGTCGTCTTATTGAGTCGTCCCGCCTGTCATTGGCGGTTGCGATTGGGGCGTGAATTGGGAAGCGGCGTTGCGGGATTGTGATCGTCTGGTTGCAAAGCGAAGGCGGTGGATAAGGCCACCGCGCTGCTTGTCGCTTGCGCACCATCCCGGTAGCGAAAAGAAAACGGGAGGTTCCATTGGCAAAGATCGATCTGGATTCGCTGAGCATCGAAGAACTCGCAGGCCTTCGCGAGCACGCCACCGACAAGCTGTTCGAGAAGGTCGCCGTGCGTCGCGCCGAGCTCGAGGCGGAACTGGAAAAGCTCGCGCAGTACGGCAAGCCCGTGAAGAAGGCGGAGGGCGCCCCCGTCGCCAAGGTCAAGAAGGCAGACGAGGTACGGGAACCGAAGGAACACGTCGCCAAAGCTGCTTGATGAAGCCGGCTTGGTGAAGCCTTCCCGCGCTCGCTCCGGCTTGGCGTATCCGCCGATCCGATTGGCCGTGCTATAGTCGGCGCGGCCTAGAACAAGTCGCAAGGCAAAGTCGCAAGAACAGGTCGGATGTCTCCCTTGATTGCACCGGACCTTCGCAGCAGCGTCGAACAGCTCGGCAACATGATCGCCGAGGCCTCGTCCATCATTCCGTTCACGGGCGCCGGCATCTCGACCGAATGCGGCATTCCCGACTTCCGCTCGCCGGGTGGGGTGTGGACCCGCAATCGTCCGATCCCGTTCGACGAATTCGTCGCCAGTCCCGACGCGCGCGACGAGGCCTGGCGGCGCCGCTTTGCGATGGAGCCGACTTTTGCCGCGGCCAAGCCGGGACGTGGACACCGGGCGCTGGCCTCGCTTTACCGGGCCGGCAAGATCCCCGCGATCATCACCCAGAACATCGACAATCTGCATCAGGCGTCAGGCTTCAAGGCCGACGACGTGGTCGAGCTGCACGGCAACACCACCTATGCCCGCTGCATCGGCTGCGGTAAGGCCTACGATCTGCCGTGGGTCAAGGCGCGGTTCGACGAGACCGGCAGCGCGCCCGATTGCTCGGTCTGCGACGATCCGGTCAAGACCGCGACCATTTCATTCGGACAGGCGATGCCGGAAGACGCGATGCGCCGCGCCACGGAACTTGTTCAGCAATGCGGCCTGTTCCTGGCGATCGGATCTTCGCTAGTGGTCTGGCCCGCCGCAGGTTTTCCGCTGATGGCCAAGAACTGCGGCGCCAGACTCGTGATCATCAATAACGAGCCGACCGAACAGGACGATGTCGCCGATCTGGTGATCCGGCACGACATCGGAGAGACGCTTGGTCCGTTTGTAGGCAATTGATCTCCAATTTGATTCGAGACTGTGCAAGCCTGTTCATAGTTCCCGGCTGATTTGTTTTTTAGCTATGCGCCGCAGGCGGGAGTGTTATCTTTTGATTCGAGAGATTCGCGCGGCGTTATCATGAGTGGTCATGGTGGGCGCGTGTTCCGGTCCGTTACGGCGATAACGGTCCGCAATGAATGTGTGGGGTCCGGGGTCATGGGGTCGGACGAATTTGTGTCCAAGAAGCTCGGGGGGCCGCCGTCGGGCGGGACAGGGCAGAACAGGCTTGGACCAAGTGAATTCTCTGCCGGCGCCGAGCGCGATCCGGCGATGGATGCGCTTTCAAGCCTTGGTGAAGCCGCGAACCTTGTCGAAATCTCCGGCGTCATCAAATGGTTCGACGCATCGAAGGGCTACGGCTTCATCGTTCCCGATAATGGCTGGCCCGACGTGCTGCTGCACGTGACGGTGCTGCGCCGCGACGGCTATCAGACCGCGTATGAAGGCGCGCGGCTAGTGGTCGAATGCGTGCAGCGCGCCAAGGGCTATCAGGCGTTCCGCATCGTTTCGATGGACGAGTCCACCGCGATCCATCCGGCGCAGATGCTGCCGCCGCGCACCCATGTCAGCGTGACGCCGACCTCCGGTCTGGAGCGGGCGCAGGTCAAATGGTTCAACCGCCTGCGTGGGTTCGGCTTCCTGACCTGTGGGGAAGGGACGCCCGACATCTTCGTGCACATGGAGACGCTGCGCCGCTTCGGCATGACCGAGCTGCGCCCCGGCCAGTATGTGCTGGTGCGGTTCGGACCCGGTTCGAAGGGCATGATGGCCGCCGAGATCCACCCCGAGACCGGGCCGTCGGCGCTGTCGTCGCACTAGCGGTTTGGCGTGGCCGGGATCACCTGACGGAATCGTGAGCCGGCCGGTGTTGGTGCGCGCGCTGGCCTCTGGCATTTGCCGCAATCATCGGGTTAGGGTTTCCCGGTATTGAATCCCTGAAATCAGCCTGGTGTCCGGCGTGAGTATTTTCATGAATTTCGTTTCGAAGGTGGCGCGGACCGGTTCGCGCAATCGCCTCATGTCGTTGGTGGCGGCGCTTAGCCTGTTAGGCGTCCTCAGCGTAACTCCGGTCCAGGCCGCCAGCATTCAGCCGCTTGAGATCGCCACCAAATCCGGCGTGCAGGTGTTCTCGGTCGAGATGGCGACTACCGAAGAAGAGAAGACCACCGGGCTGATGTACCGCAAGGAATTGCCCGACGGCAAAGGCATGCTGTTCGACTTCTCCCCGGAACAGCAGATATCGATGTGGATGAAGAACACCTACATCTCGCTCGACATGATCTTCATCCGCGCCGACGGCCGGATCCTGCGGATAGCCGAAAATACCGAGCCGATGTCGACCAGGATCATCTCTTCGGGCGGTCTCGCCAAGGGCGTGTTGGAAGTGATCGCCGGCATGGCGCAGAAATACGGGATTCGGCCCGGCGACCGGGTGGCGCACCCGCTGTTCAACAGCCGTTAGGGCGTTTTCAAGCGCCACGGCGGCCGCTCTGCGCCTTGCTGGCGGGGCTCCGAGCGTGTATCGACGTCCATTCCCAGCACCAATCGGGGTATAGCGCAGCCTGGTAGCGCGGCAGTTTTGGGTACTGCAGGTCGTTGGTTCGAATCCAGCTGCCCCGACCACTAACCCATTGAATCTACTCCAGGTGATTCCAGCCTTTCCGCTATCGCCCTTGCAACGCCACTATAGCCCTATCGATCGAACGTGCCACCAGCACGGCGGAACGCGCGTCCAGGTGCACGCCGTCCGGCCACCGCAGTTCATCCCGGGCAACCTCGATCGGGAGCCAGTGGCTGGGCCCCGGAAACGCATCACGGACGGTCTTCCGTGTGATCGTTGCGAACCGGGCGGCCGCAACCTCCTTGGGAACAGGAAGCTCAAAAAGCATAAGCCTTGAACCGCGCTGCTCGATCGAGGCCGCCAACCGCGCGATCGAAGCAGCGTTGGTTTGCGTAACAGGTCCCGGGTCCTGGGAATCGCCCGCTTCCACGGCGAGCTGAAGAAAGCGGCCGTCGGCCAAGTCGGCAGGCGGTGCCTTGACCAATTGCTCCAGCGCGGCGGAGGCTTCAGCAGAGCTCAAGGGCGCGTGCCGCCGGTTCTCGTACGCAGCGATGATTGCCCTGATTGGCCGGAAAAACAGCGGGCCGGCGTCGATGCGGGAGTATCGATCGACCATGGACGTATCGACGGCGCGCGCCAGCACGTTCGCTTCGACAAGGATCAGCTTTGGGAGTTGGGATCGGGCTGCGACGATCTCCAGGCCGGTCACCGGCGATCCACCGGCCAGCGCCAGATTGCGAAGCTTGGGCGTCGAGAAATAGGATTCCGACAGGCGATTAGTGATGGAGCTGCCGACCAGCACGACGTCGGGGATCGGCTCTTGAGCGTAGCGATTGAACGTAAGAAAGGCGCCGTCGCGCGCCGTGGTGGCGGGCATCTTCAAGCCGCTGCCGAACCAGGCGGTCGCGACACCGCAGGCCAATAGCAACGCCATTGCGCCAACGCCACACCGAAGGAACCATTTCACTGCCTGAACCACGCGTGCCCTCAAAACTGAAAATAGATGAACGCGGTTTCCGGACCGGCTTCCAGATAGGTCAGCGCGGCCAGGGCGCCGTACAGGTAGGGCTCGAGGGCAGGAAGCCTGCGTTCGAGCAC
>JBOHIT010000403.1:0-2703 GCA_050726155.1 Bradyrhizobium sp. | reverse complement strand
GCCCGGGGGTTGCCTGCACGGCGCGCCTCGCGGCGGTCAGGGCCGCTTCGGGATCACCCTTGAACAATCTTGAGCGCGACAAGGCGGCAAGCGCCAAGTGCCGGCTCGGGTCGAAAGGACTGAAGCGAAGCGAACGCTCTGCGAGGGTCACCGCCGTTTCATAGTGACCGGCCCAACTGTTGACTACGGCCCCGACCGATTGGGCTGCGGCAGAACTCGGATCACGAGCGAGCGCATGCTCGATCATCTGAATTGCCGGTTCATAGTCGTGTGTGGCTGTGGCATAGGCAATGGCGGCAAATGCCAGGGTCGAAGCGTCGTCGGTCTTGATCGCCATGATCGCCCTCGCATGCGCGAGTGCGTGGGCGAGATCGGCGGAGAAATCCGGTTTGGTCCAGACCCGCTGGGTGTGGCAGGCCGCGGCGATGCCGTGGGCTTCGGCATAGTTCGGATTGATCTCGAGCGCCTTGCCGATCAATTCGAGTGCGAACGCTCGTCCCGTTGCCGTAAACGTGTGAACATGCGAACGCGCCAGCAAATAGAGATCATAAGCGTTGAGATCGTCCGGCCGCTTGCGTCTGGCCCTTTCGCTCTCCGCGCCCCGCAGGCTGGGTTCGATCGCACCGATGACACTGCCGACAATCCGGTCCTGAAGATCGAAAATATTCTCAAGCGCTCCGTCAAATTTTCCTGCCCACAAATGTGCGCCGGATTCAGCTTCGACCAGTTGCGCGTTGATTCGGACGAGGCTGCCGGCTCGGCGGACGCTGCCTTCGAGAAGATACCGGACATTGAGCTCACGACCGATTTGGCGCGTGTCCACACTTCTTCCTCGATACAAAAAGGATGAATTGCGAGCGATCACCATGAGCCAACGGATGTGTGACAAGCCGGTGATCAAATCCTCGGCCATTCCATCCGCGAAATAATCCTGTTCGCGATCGTCGCTCAGGTTCGCAAAGGCCAGAACGGCGATCGAGGGCGTTCCCGGCGGATCCCCGGCCGTAGGGGACGCCGCCGCACTGTTTGCGGACGGCGGCTCTGTTTCGGTGACGCCACCTATGAAACGAAACCCGCGTCGGGCGATCGTTTGAATCAATTGTTGCCGTTCGCCGTTGTCGCCGATCGCCTGCCGGGCGGCATTGATCCGGGTGCTCAATGCGGAATCGGAGATGACGCGCTTTCGCCACACGGCCGCAAGAAGGTCTTCCTTGCTTACGACGTGATCGCGGTTTTCGATCAGGTGCAGGATCAAATCGAACACTTGCGGCTCGACCCGCACAATATCGCCCGAGCGCCGCAACTCGCGGCGCTCGATGTCCATAATGCAGTCACCAAACAGCAGGCGCATCGCCGGCACTCGGCTCGGATACGGATAGCAAACCCGAAGCTGGCAATTTTCTGGATGGAAAAACAAGCCATTCTTAAAGATTTTTCGCGCGGCGGTCGATCTGATTGCGGGACCCCTTGATCCGGAGGATGGACCATGACTGCACAGGCAATTGGAAAGACGAGCCCACTCCCTCTATCGACCGAGCCGCTGACACCCGAAGGCATCCTGCAACTGGGCCTCGGCTTCTGGGCCTCCAAGACGCTGCTGAGCGCCGTGGAGCTTGGGGTCTTTACCGAACTCGGCCACGGCCCGCTGTCCGCAGACGAACTCATTGCGCGCATCGGCCTGCATCGGCGCTCGGCGCACGATTTTCTCGACGCGCTGGTAGCGATTGGAATGCTGGAACGCGGCAGCGGCCGCTATGCCAACGCGCCGGCGACCGACCTGTTTCTGGACCGAAACAAGCAGGCCTATGTGGGCGGCATGCTGGAAATGGCAAATGCCCGGCTTTATCCGTTCTGGGCCGGTTTGACCGACGCCCTCAAGACCGGCCAACCGCAGAATGAAGTGAAGCGCGGGGGCGATTTCTTCGCCGGACTCTACTCGGACCCCGACCGGCTCGCCGGCTTCCTGAAGGCAATGACCGGGATCAGCGTCGGTTCGGCAGCCGCCATCGCGAAGGTGTTTCCCTGGGCGCAGTACAAGACCTTTGCCGACATCGGAGCGGCGCAAGGGGGAATGCTATCGCAAGTCGCCCTGGCGCACCCGCATCTCCGAGGGGTGGGGTTCGATCTTCCGGCGGTTCAACCGCATTTCGAGGAATTCATCGGTCGCCACGAACTCTCGAACCGCATCAGGTTTCAGGCCGGCGACTTTTTCGCCGATCCGCTACCGCCGGCGGAGGTGCTGGTGATGGGACATGTGCTGCACGATTGGGCGCTCGATCAGAAGAAAATCCTGATCGAAAAGGCCTATGCGGCCTTGCCGGCCGGCGGCGCATTAATCGTGTATGAAACGATCATCGATGACGACCGCCGCCGGAACGTGTTTGGCCTGTTGATGAGCCTGAACATGCTGATCGAGACCCCGGGAGGGGCCGACTACACCGCAGCCGAATGCAAGGAGTGGATGCGTCAAGCCGGTTTCAAGAACACGCGATCCGAACATCTTGTCGGCCCGGAAAGCATGGTGGTCGGTATCAAGTAATCACGGCAGATCGCTCTTCGCGAGATCCCACATCAGCCGGTAGACGCCGCTCGTCACCACCAGCGGCTTGATCGCGGCATTGTCGTTAATACGCGCGGCGGCCGCCGGTACTACGCTGACGTCGGTGGCGTCGATCAGCACGAACCAGTCGCCGGCGCCTGGAT
>JBOHIT010000402.1:0-6592 GCA_050726155.1 Bradyrhizobium sp. | reverse complement strand
CATCAAGGTGAATCTGGTTCCAAGCCCCGGAACGAAGAAATGTTCTGAATCGAGCCCCGATTCGGGCCCAATCGTGCTTAATCGGGCCGATGGGCCCGCCAGCCTAGTGTTTGGCCTCCGAAAGGCTCGGCGCCAGGGTGGCAAACTGCTCATCCTGGGGCTTGGCGGGCAGGGTCTTGTGGAGCTTGGCGTAGTCGATGACCTCGCCGAGCAGCTTTTGGCCAAGCGGCGCCAGGGCACGCTCCCAAAGTTCGCGGGCGGACTCGCCCTTCTTGACGAAAACCCACTCCTGAGCAGCGATCGCTCCGGCATCCATCCGGTCGGCGAGGTGATAGATGGTGCCGCCGGCAATGGGGTCGCCTTCCCTAATGGTCCATTCGATCGCGGCAATGCCGCGGTGCCGCGGCAGCAGCGAGGGGTGATAGCCGATACCGCCGAGCTTTGCGGTGGCTAGCGCCTCCCGGGTGATCCGGGCATGGCTGTGGGCGGTGACGATCAGGTCGGAATTGGGGGCAATTTCCGCCGCGGTGACGAATTTGGGGTCGGCCTGCACCACCACCTCGATGTCAGCGGCCTTCGCCGCAGCCGCCAGCCGGTCCTCCGCGTCATGGACCACGATCCTTGCGATCTCGACCCCGCGTTCGCGCAGCATATTGAAAGTAGTCACGCCGAAATGGCGGGAACCGACCAGGGTGATCCGCATGTGTTCTGTCCGTCGTTCGTCAGGCCGATATGCCGATAGCACACGATGGCCGCGCGTCCCGCCGCCGGGACCGGCGGCAAGGGGTTATCAACAGAACGGACACGCCCGGCAAGCCGGTATGCCGCCCAAAAGAAAACGACGGGCTAATTCTTGCTGACGCAGCTCGGGTAGGGCGCCGGCTCACCGGGCACGATCGGGCAGAGCCGGATCGGCTGCAACTGGCCGAGCCGCGCCAGCCATTTGCCCTCGTCGATCGCGCTTTGAGCGGCTGTAGGCCCGCGCACCGTGACAAAATTGGCCGGCAACGAGAAGGTGATGGGCTGGCCGAAGATCGGTGAGATCACCGTGAAAGCGGATGGCGCGGGACCTTGCGCGGCCGCGGCCGAGGCGAGCAGTGCGCCCAGGGCTGCAATCCGCACCGTCGCTCGTGTCATTGAAGGTCCCCTCCGTGCGAGTCCGACCATAGGCCTGCGAGGCCGCGCCTGCCATCGTCAGAGGAGTCACATCGAAAGGAACGGCGCAGCGGTGTTTTTTGCGATCGATGTCAGCCGTCTCGCTGCACCAAGCCGCAAGGGAATAAGCGCCATGAAGCGTTTTCTGATTTTTGCCGCCGTCGCGCGAACACGGCTGGTGCCTGATGCCTGAGGTCAGGCCAGGATACGAAGCTCGGGCTTGCTGAAGGTGCGGGCCTGATCCTTGACCGGCTCCGACTGACGCGTCGCTACCAATTGCAGATGGCTTCGCAGATCGGCGCTGCACTGCTTCATCTGGTTGCGTAATTCGCGGCGTGTGAAAGTGGTGAGGGAGGGATCGCCCAGCTGCTGCCAGGCGGCGCGCAGCCATTCCTGCAGGGCGCGGATATCTGTATCAAAGATTGCGGGCTGGTTCATGCCACCGAATCTCCAGATGTGATCGCCTTGAAAGTAGGTCTGATTCGTTTACGGATGCCTACTCCGGAAAAAGACGGGCACGCGCTTCAAACCCCGGAACGAGTACCCCACATGCACGTTGTCTTTGAGGGGCCTCCCAGGAGATTCAATGTCCGGCCATTCGACGTTTGTTCGCTTCGCCGTGCTGGTCAGCCTGATCGTGCCGGGCAGCGCGTTCGCGCAATTCGCTCCGCCTGCGGGCTCGGCCGGTGCGGGTAGTTCGGCGATCAACGGCATACCCTACGGTCCGGCCAATCCCAGCGTGGTCGGCGACCCCAGCGGGATCGGAAACGCGTCGCGGGCGCCTCAGCTAGGCACCAATGTGCCGGCGCCGGTAACCACCTACGGTTCGGTCAATTCGTCGCCGTCGGGGTCGCGCGCGGTCGCGCTGCCCTATGCGGGCGCGTCACAGCGGATCACCGTGCCGCGCCAGGCAAGGTCAAAAAGGACACCGATCCGCCCGCGCGGCCGGATCGAGACCAGCAAGTTCACCGGGATTTGCCGGGGCTGCTAGAGGGGCGCTGCTGTTTAGGCGATCGGACGCGATCAACGGGGATCTGGCCTAATGCGGTTGGAGATCGGTCGCTTTCCAGCCGGTAGCGAGCGCCAGGAACAGCGCGCGATAGGCGTGATAACGCGCGGCCGGCCGGGTCTTTTCCGTTCCGATCGCAACCATTTTTCCGTTTTGATCGCGCACTTGCCAGCAGAAGTTCCGGCGGCGCTTGAATACAATAAATTCCAGCATCGCAGCGCGTAACACCGAAGTTTGGTCGTTATTCCAAGGCGTGGGCGGATTTTAAGTTTCAGGCAGCGGACGGGACGGGGCGGGAATTCCGTCCTGAGGAAGATTTGCGAAATCGGCGCAGCGCGCCGGCCTGAACGCAAAACCCCCGCCGTCCTTTTGGGCTCGGCGGGGGCGTATGGGAAAGATGGTGCGAGGCTGGGGGTGCCCAGGTGTCGCGCCAAGGACCCATCCGGAAGACACCCCATGGAGCAGGTTTCGGCAAGTCGATTTAGTAAGCAATTCTGCCCGCCTTGCATGCACGTCGCGCGTTCGCGCAGAACCTGTCGTCACCGGCCGAACGGCTACTCCGCGATGAATGACGTCGTCTTGGTTTCGGAATCGTACCGCAGCCGGAGCACGTTGAACTTGCACAGATTGACGTTCTTCCAGAGCACCGATTCATCGCAATTCGCCCGATCGACCTTGACGTTCCAGCGCCGCGCGCAGCTCCCACTGGCCGACGATCTGGAATCGTGAGGCCGCGTTCTCCTGACGAAATACTGCGATCCGGTCGATCGCGAGTGTCTGGAGTTGAGTTGATGCGAAGCGGTTGCGAAGCATCGCAAGGATCGGCTCGCGACGCTCGCTGCCGAGCCGGCCCGTCAGCGTCATGTGGAAGCGAAATTCCTCCATTACGTAGGGATAACCCCAGCGGTCGAGATGTTCGCGCTGCGCTTGCGTCAATTGGGAAGGTTTGCGGCGGGCGCGGTCCGCTTCGGTGAGCGGCGCGCGGAAGTCATCGAATTCGCTGACGCAATCCGCCGCGAGCTTCAGCAATTGCGGCGGCGGCTCTGCCGGGATCACCGCGATGAAGCCGCTGATCGAACCGACCACCGGCGTGAAGCGCGGGATGGCGCGCGGCATTGCGGCGAACGCGGCGCAGGCCGCAAACAGTTCGGTCTCGCTCTTGCCTTGCACCAGCGAAAACGGCGCCTTCAGCGTGGCATGAAAGCCGTATTTGCGGGGATCGCCGGTTAGCTCGCGCCAGTCCGGCGCGATTTGCATGGCGCTTTCCGGAAACGGCAGGTCATGGCCGGTGAAGGCGTCATAGCCCAGCAGTTCCGCGCCGAAGCGATCGAGATCGCTGGCCGGCGCGGGGGCGTAATAGATCGCATAACGTGGATCATTCGACATCGGCGCAGACTAAAGCGTTTTCGAGCGAAGTGGAGCCCGGTTTGCGTGAAGAAAACACGTCAAGATAAAAGGAGTGCGGCGACGTCACGCGGCCGCAACCGCCTTGCGCGGTACGGGCGATGAATTGCGCAGGCGGCTGGCGTCGGCCAGATGCACCAGGCGGCCGGCGGCGATCACGGCGACGATGCGGGGGCGCAGCGGCTGTCTGTCGTCGACGAGGATGATGTCGGCGCGTTGGCCGGCCGCGAGCACGCCGCGGTCGGTGAGGCCGGCCGCATGCGCAGGCGCTGCCGATATCAACTGCCAGGCTTGCGCCAGCGGCAGCACGCCGTCGGCGGCGAGGCGGAACGCGGCCAATAATTGCGCCGGATAATAATAGTCGGAGGCCAGCACCGAGCATAAGCCCTTGGCGATCATGTCGGATGCTTTGGTCCAGCCGGTATGGCTGCCGCCGCGCACAACATTGGGCGCGCCGAACACGATGAAGTCGCCGGCGCTGGCGGCCTCCCGCGCGGTCTCCTCGTTGACCGGGAACTCGGCAATGCCGACGCCTTGCGCGCGAAACCCCTGTCGCATCTCGGGACTTGCGTCGTCATGCGAAAGCATTCGCACGTTGGCGTCACGCGCCGTCGCCGCCAGTCGGGCTATCGATGCAGGGACGTCATCGGCGCGGGCAACGATGCTTGCCACCAGCTCATCGAAGGCATCGCTCGAAAGGCCGGTTCGCTCGACCATGCGGCTGCGCTTTTGCGGTTTTGCGAGGTCGCCGACCGTCCCATCCATGTGGTCGTTGAACGCGAACAGGTCGATGCGCCCGTCCGATAGCCATTCGATGATTTCGGCTTCGGCATCGAGATTGTAGGTCTCGTGGCGCAGATGGAAGCGGGTGTCGGCCGAGAGTTGCGGCCGCATCGATTCGATCGCTTCGAGCAGGCGCCTGGCGTTGTCGCCGGAACGCAGGCCCGGCTCCCACGACCAGGTGGTGGCGTGATAGACAGTGGTGATACCGTTACTGATCGCCTGCCGGTCGCTGTCGATAAGCGCCACGTCGATCGGGAAGTCGACACCGGGACGCGGCATCATCTGCCGCTCGAACGCATCGCCATGCAGATCGACAATGCCCGGCAGCACCAGGAGGCCGCCGGCGTCGATGCCCAACGACCCGCGGGCCTGATCCGCGCCGATGGCGCTGATCTCGCGACCGGCGATCCGCAGCGAGGTTTCCTGGATTTCAGTGCCGAGCAGGGCCCGGCCGCCTTCGATGAAAATGTCAGTCACGATGCCGCACCCTGATGTCTGATTTGCGCGTGGCTGGAGCCCGCTTCGTATTTGTTGAGAAAATCCTCGATGGTGAGTTTGCGGAAATCGGGCAGGGCGCTGCGCAGCGTCTCGTGGTCCCAATTCCACCAGGCCAGTTCGGCGAGCCGGCCGGCGATATTTTCTGAAAACCGCCGCTTGATCGGTCGGGCCGGATTGCCGGCCACAATGGTGTAGGCCGGGACGTCCTTGGTCACGATGGCGCCGGCGGCAATCACCGCACCCGTTCCGACGTTGCGGCCGGGGAGGAGGATGGCGCCATGGCCGATCCAGACGTCGTGGCCGATCTGGATGTGATGGCTGCGCCGCCATTCGAAGAATTCGAGGTCGTCGCTCTCCCCGGGGAAATAGGCGCTGGCGCGGTAGGTGAAGTGCGCTTGCGTGGCGCGGTGCATCGGATGGTTGCCCGGATTGATCCTGGTCATCGCGGCAATCGAGCAGAACTTTCCGATCGTGGTGTAGGTGATCTGGGCGTCGTTGACGACGTAGGAATAGTCGTCCATCGACACTTCATGCAGGATCGTGCGGGGCCCGACTTCGCAAAAGGCGCCGAGCTTGGTGTCGTGCAGTTTCGCCGTGGGATCGATGGTCGGTTCGACGGAGAGCTTTTTGCCGGCCATGCACGCGTCCTGTCGCGATTGAGATAAGGTTTGCCCGTCATCCGCAGGCTTGATGACGATGTCATGACAAATGCGTGACGGCAATCGAGGGTGTGGACGATCGCCGCACTGCAGCGCTGATGTCACACAACTGAAATATCCAATCGCTAGCGATGATCCAAGAACGGGATTCTGGAGCATTGCATGCTGGTGGTGGAAGGTTTGACGTGCCGTTTCGGCACAAAAGCCGCGGTGGATAATGCGTCATTCTCAATCGCGCCGGGCAGTTTTGTCGGCGTGATCGGCCGCTCCGGCGCCGGCAAGTCGACGCTGTTGCGGATGATCAATCGCCTCGCCGAACCGTCCGAAGGCCGCATCCTGTTTGAGGGCGTCGACGTAACAGCGCTGCGCGGCAAGGACTTGCGGCAGTGGCGCGCGCGCTCGGCGATGATCTTTCAGCAATTCAACCTGGTCGGCCGGCTCGACGTACTGACCAATGTGCTGATGGGGCGGCTCGCCGAAATCCCCTCCTGGCGTTCGCTGACGCAAACCTGGCCTGAAGCCGACAAGGCGCTGGCGATGTCGGCGCTGGAGCAGTTCGACATGGCCTCGCTCGCAGCGCAGCGAGCCGACCAGCTTTCCGGCGGCCAGCAGCAGCGGGTCGCGATCGCGCGGGCGCTGGTGCAGGAACCGGACGTCATCCTCGCCGATGAGCCGATCGCCTCACTTGATCCGCGCAATACGCGGATCGTGATGGACGCACTGCTGCGCATCAACAAGCATTTCGGCATCACCGTGATCTGTAATTTGCATTCGCTCGATTTGGCGCGGACCTATTGCGACCGGCTGATCGGCATGTCCGCGGGCCGCGTGGTGTTCGACGGCGCGCCGGCGACGCTGACCGACCTGATCGCGCGCGAACTCTACGATCTCGAGGCCAACGACGTCATGGGCGGAGGATCTGCGGCAGCGCCCGACGATGCAGCCGTTCCGGCGCTCGGCACCGCAGCCGCGGCCTGAGCTTTCTTCTGTAGCAGGACGGCCGCTTGCAAGGCTGCGAACGGTCGAAAGAAGCGTAACCACAACAAGAGGGCACACCATGATCAACCGTCGCATCGTTTTGGCC
>JBOHIT010000401.1:0-6708 GCA_050726155.1 Bradyrhizobium sp. | reverse complement strand
GTACACCAGCCGCCGAATCTGTCGATGGCTATCCAGAATCGGGCCTCTCATTTTTTCGGATTTATCTGTAACCAATCGTGACTATGGAACCCGGTCAGCTTGCGGACCGGGCCCGCAGGGGCGATATTTCACCAGCGGCTTCCGAAAACCGTTCACAACCTCATCGCGCTTTGCAGTTAACATACACCCATGACCGACGAAGATGAGCGTGAGCTCGAAAACGAGCTTGCCCGGCTGCAGCAGGAGCATCGCGATCTCGATGCGGCAATCGACGCGCTGCATCAGTCGCCGGCGCCGGATTTGCTGCGGCTGCAGCGGCTGAAGAAGCGCAAGCTGCAATTGCGCGACCGTATCGCCTTCATCGAAGACCAGATCACGCCTGACATCATTGCCTGATTGCGATTGCCTGATCGCGATCGCGCTAGATGCTGCCGCGGACGCGCTGCACGACCGTACCCGGCCTCAACGCGGCGGGCCGCCGGTCAATTCGCGCAGCATGTCGGCGAGTTGTTCGGAGCTGTAGGGCTTGGCCAAAAACCGCCCGCCGTCCGGCAGGTCCTTTTCCCCGACATCCACAAGGCCCGAGGTCGCGACGATCTTGATCGGCGGCCAGCGGCCCCTGACCGCGCGGGCGAGTTTAAGGCCGTCCATCGAACCCGGCATCTGGATATCGGTGAACACCACGGTGATGTCGCGGCGAACCTCCAGGATTTCGATCGCGTCGTCGGCATTTTCAGCCTCGACCACTTCGAAGCCTGCCGACCGGATCATCTCCACGGCGTCCATCCGCAACAGCCACTCGTCCTCGACGAGCAACACCACGGGCTTCTTGGACATCGAACCGCCCATGCTTGTGGACTCCTTGCCGTTCAGCGTTAAGCATCGGATATCGCTTTGGTTCCGCCGATGTGATTTTCTCGACAGGGGTCCACGCCTGCGCTAGCGTTTCGGCAGGACATCATCCGAAGGCAGATCATGGCGACCGACCTCAGCGCGGACATTGCCGCGGTGCAGGGCATCGCGGCAGTTCCGCGCATTCTGGAAGTGGTCTGCCGCTCGACCGGCATGGGCTTTGCCGCCGTCGCCCGTGTCACCGAGCAGCGCTGGATCTGCTGCGCGGTGCGCGACGAGATCGCTTTCGGGCTGACGCCCGGCGGCGAGCTGCAGGTCGAGACCACGATCTGCCACGAAATCCGGCAAAGCGGCGAAGCCGTCGTGATCGACAGCGTCACCGACGATCTTGCTTATTGCGGCCACCACACGCCGGCGCAATACGGCTTCCAGAGCTACATCTCGATGCCGATCATGCTGGCCGACGGATCGTTTTTCGGCACGCTCTGCGCGATCGATCCAAGGCCGGCGCGGCTGAACACGCCGCAGACCGTCGGCATGTTCAAACTGTTCGCCGAACTGATCGCGACCCATCTGGATGCGGCCAACCGCGTCGCCGTCAGCGAAGCACGGCTACTCGGCGAGCGCGAAGCCTCGGAACTGCGCGAGCAGTTCATCGCGGTGCTCGGCCATGATCTGCGCAACCCGCTGGCGTCGATTGCGGCCGGAACCAAACTGCTGGTGCGCGGCAACCGCGAGCCTGCGCCGATTCTCGCGCTGATGCAGCAAAGCGTGGCGCGGATGTCGGCCTTGATCGACAATGTGCTGGATTTCGCCCGCGGCCGGCTCGGCGGCGGCGTTTCGTTGAACCGCACGCCGCAACCGCTTCAGCCGGTGCTCGATCAGGTGATCGCCGAACTGCGCGCGAGCTATCCGGCAAGCCAGATCGAAACGCATTTCGATCTGATGCAACAAGTCGACTGCGACGGCGGCCGCATCGCGCAATTGTTCTCCAACCTGCTCGGCAACGCCTTGACCCACGGCACGCCCGGCAGCCCGGTTCGCGTGCACGCAACCGCCAAAGACGACGAGTTCGCATTGTCGGTCGCCAATCTCGGTGAACCGATCCCGCCGGAGGCCATCAACCGGCTGTTCCAGCCGTTCTACCGGGTCTCCGCGCAGGACGCGGTACAGGGCCTCGGACTGGGGCTCTACATCGCTTCCGAGATCGCCCGCGCCCATGGCGGAAAGCTCGAGGTCGCCTCCTCAGTGCACGAGACCCGGTTCACATTCCGGTTGCCGCTTCGATGAAGTGAGGCCGTCGCCGCAGGGGGTTTTTTCACCGGACGACGGTGCACAAGCCGCAAAGCCGGCTTGACTCCAAAAGAACAAAATAGGAACATGTATCCCTGCCGCCAGCCAAGGGAGTTCCGCCATGTCCGCACCATCGTCCCTGTCCGACAACAGCCGTTACGAGCAGGCCTGCGATCAGGCGATCGCGATGTGCGACGGCAACCTGCGCTCGACCATCAAGGCGCTGATCATGGCCAATGAATATCTGGAAACCGAGCTGGAGGAATTACAGGCGGCGATATCGGCCGGCTGCGTACCGGCCCAATCCTCACGCAGCGGCAGTAACGCCGCCTGACGAAGCGAAACCGGAGCGACCACCATGGCCGATGTCACCTATTACGTTGCATTGCCATTCCTGCAGGACGACGACGGCTCGCCGGTCGCGGGCGCCGCCGAGGAGTGCCAGAGTTCGAGCACCGCGCTACGGCGCGCCGAGATCCTGTCGCGTTCCCCCGGCAGCATCGGCGCCGTCGCGTTCAGCCGCTGCGGCGATCCCATGATCGGCGAATTCGGCGACGCGCAATTGCTGCGAAGATTCGGTAACGTGCCGGACGATCTGAGCGGGCTTTGATCGTCATTGCGAGGAGCGCTAGCGACGAAGCAATCCATGTTTTCTTTGTCGCACGATGGATTGCTTCGCTGCGCTCGCAATGACGGACACTTCACGGCGCCTCGTGCCGTCGCTGTGCCTTGCGCACATACATGGCGCTGTCGGCCTCTTCCAGCGCGCGGCCGACTTCCGCATGCGGACCAAGGATCGCGACGCCGGCGGAGGCGCCGGCGGTGATGGTGCGGCCGCGGAACACGAAGGTGAGGCGATCGATCGTCTCCTCCAGTAGCGCCGCCTTCGCCCTGGCATCGGTCTCGCTGAGATTCCACAACAGCAGCGCAAACTCGTCGCCGCCGAGCCGGCCGACCACGTCCGATGCGCGCACGTGGGCGAGCAGCGTCTTCACGATCGCCTTGAGCACCTGGTCGCCCGCCGCATGACCAAAGGCGTCGTTGATCGGCTTCAGGCGATCGACGTCGAGCACGATCAGCGCGCCGCTGGCATGGTAGCGCTGGATGAACGCGATCGCGCGCTGCAGTTCGCGCTCAAAACCGCGCCGGTTCGGAATATCCAGGAGGAAGTCGGTGTCAGCGGAGGCCTGCAATTGCTCGATTCGCGCCAGCGCCCGCGCCAATTGCGTCTTGAGCCGGCGGATGGTCGATTTGGGGTCGCCGGCCGCGGCCGGCACCGGGCTTACGGACTTGCGGACCCCGCGCGGCGCGGCTTTTGGCCCCGTCACGGCAGTTTTTCGGCGTTTTGCGGTTCCAGAGGGGGCCGCGTGGCTTTTCTTCTTCATGGCCTTCCCTGTGCAGGCTTGCGTATGAAGGCTTGCCCGGATTTACCAAGACAGGATAGTCCATTCCTAATCCCTTGCCACGCCTTGGATGACGCCCCGGCCGACCCTATAATCCGGCCTATGTTTCTGGATTCCTGAATAGAATTGACGAGATGACCGCACCGATCGCCATCATTATGGGAAGCCAGTCGGACTGGGAGACCATGCGCCACGCCGCCGATACGCTGGCGGCGCTCGGGGTCGACTGCGAAAAACGCATCGTCTCGGCCCATCGCACCCCCGACCGGCTGTTTGCTTTCGCCAAGGGCGCCAAGGCAGCCGGCTTCAAGATCATCATCGCCGGTGCCGGGGGTGCAGCGCATCTGCCGGGCATGGCGGCCGCGTTGACCGAACTTCCGGTGTTCGGGGTGCCCGTCGAATCCAAGGCGCTGTCCGGGGTCGATTCGCTCTATTCGATCGTGCAGATGCCCGCCGGTGTTCCCGTCGGTACGCTCGCGATCGGCAAGGCCGGTGCCATCAACGCCGCCCTGCTCGCCGCCAGCGTGCTGGCGCTGAACGATACGGCGCTGGCGACGCGGCTGGCCGCCTGGCGCCAGCAGCAGACGGATGCGGTCAAAGAGCGCCCGGAGGGCTCGGCGTGACCGCTTCCCATCCGGTGAAGCTGAAGCCGGGCGACACCATTGGAATTCTCGGCGGCGGGCAATTGGGCCGGATGCTGGCGATGGCCGCGGCGCGGCTCGGCCTTCGCTGCCAGGTGTTTTCGCCGGACCCGGATTCGCCGGCCTTCGACGTGGTGCTGAACGCGACCTGTGCGGAATATGCCGACGTCGAGGCGCTCGAACTGTTCGCCAACGATGTCGACGTCATCACCTATGAATTCGAGAACGTGCCGGCCGCCACCGCGATGGTGCTGGCCGCGCGACGCCCGGTGCTGCCGGCCCAGAAGATCCTGGAAACCACGCAGGACCGGCTGGTCGAAAAGGACTTTGTGAAGCGCCTCGGCATCGGCACCGCCGACTATGCCGACGTGTCGTCGGTGGAAAGTTTGCGCGCGGCGATTGCGAAAATTGGCCTGCCCGCCGTGATCAAGACCCGCCGCTTCGGCTATGACGGCAAGGGCCAGGCGATCATCCGTGCGGGCGACGACCTCACCAGCGTTTGGGAAGACCTCGGCACCAAATCGGCGATCCTGGAGGCCTTCATTCCGTTCGAGCGCGAAATCTCGGTGATCGCCGCGCGCTCAGCCGACGGCCAGGTCGAATGCTTCGACGTCACCGAAAACGAACACCGCGACCACATCCTGAAAATCTCGCGCGCGCCGGCCCAGATATCGGACGCGCTGGCGACACAGGCGCGCAGCATCGCCGAGCAGATCGCGACAGCGCTGAACTATGTCGGCGTGCTCGCCGTCGAGATGTTCGTGGTCCAGGAAAACGTTGGCCAGAATGGCGGGCCGAAAGTGCTGGTCAACGAGATCGCGCCGCGGGTGCATAATTCCGGGCACTGGACGCTGGACGGCGCCTCGGTCTCGCAGTTCGAGCAGCACATCCGCGCCATCGCCGGCTGGCCACTCGGCAAGCCGATTCGTCATGGCGAGGTCACCATGACGAACCTGATTGGCGACGACATCCTCGGCTACGAGCAGTGGCTGACGGTTCCCGGCGCCACCGTGCACCTTTATGGCAAGGGCGCGCCGAAGCCGGGCCGCAAGATGGGCCACGTCACCGAAGTGTCGCCGCCCAAAAAATAGCGCGTGCTATCCACGGCCCTCGACGACTCCGGTCGGCTCGCCGCTGAGCCAGCGATAGATCACCCCGCCGAGCGCACCGCCGATCAGAGGGGCGACCCAGAACAGCCAGAGCTGCCCCAGCGCCCATCCGCCGACGAACAACGCAGGCCCGGTGCTGCGCGCCGGATTCACCGAGGTGTTGGTGACGGGAATGCTGACGAGGTGGATCATGACCAGCGCCAGGCCGATGGCGAGCGGAGCAAAACCCGCCGGCGCCTTGCCATGGGTCGCGCCCATGATGATGAACAGGAACATCATGGTCATCACCACTTCGGTGATGAAGCAGACCACCATGCTGTACTTGCCGGGCGAATGGGCGTCATAGCCGTTCGACGCAAAGCCCTTGGTGACGTCGAAGCCGGCAGCGCCGCTTGCGATCACGTAAAGCAACGCGGCCGCGGCAACGGCGCCGATCACCTGCGCGATGATGTAAGGCGCGATTTGGCCGGCTGGAAAACGCCCGCCTGCAGCGAGCCCCACCGTAACCGCCGGATTGAGATGGCAGCCGGATACGTGGCCGATCGCATAGGCCATGGTGACGACGCTCAGCCCGAACGCAAACGACACCCCGACCAGTCCAATACCCACCTGCGGAAAGCCGGCGGCGATCACGGCGCTGCCGCATCCAGCGAATGTCAGCCAGAATGTGCCGATGGCCTCGGCGGCATATTTCTTCGTATCCATAAGGTCGTCTCCCCAGATTTGTTGTTGCCGGGTTGTTCAAAACGCCGGGAACAGCCCTGATCTGGACGCACAATTCCCCAAATCAGGGCCGAACAACGCCAGATATGCCGCATTTCGTGGCTTTACTTGGCCCGGAAACCAGCCTCACAGGTGGACATCCACGCTTTTGTCTGGTACATGCCCGCGCTCAGGGTTAAGGGCTAGGCCTTTCGCCAGTTCTTCGACCTACCAGAATCCCTATCCGATCAATTGAAAGAGGATGCCGCGTGCAGGTTCTCGTCCGCGATAACAACGTCGATCAAGCCCTCAAGGCGCTGAAGAAGAAGATGCAGCGCGAGGGTATCTTCCGCGAGATGAAGCTCCGCGGCCATTACGAAAAGCCGTCCGAGAAGAAGGCCCGTGAAAAGGCCGAGGCCGTGCGCCGCGCGCGCAAGCTGGCCCGCAAGAAGCTGCAGCGCGAAGGCCTGCTGCCGATGAAGCCGAAGCCGGTGTTCGGCGCTGGCCCCGGCGGCGACCGTGGCGGTCCCGGCGGCGGACGTGGTGGCCCGGGCGCCGGTCCGCGTGGACCGCGCTGATTTATTCGGCATATCTTGGTTTTGAGAACGCGGGCTCCGGCCCGCGTTTTTGTTTTTTGACCTGATTTCACCGGGGCGTAGACGGATTCAAAACGACCATTGTCGGTATTTTCACCGATGCATTTAGGGC
>JBOHIT010000400.1:0-14978 GCA_050726155.1 Bradyrhizobium sp. | reverse complement strand
GTCGTCGGCGATCGACCGGCCGGCATCGCTGTTCTGCCAGCGCGCCCGGGATTTGGCCCAAAACCCGCCGGGTGCGGATTGGGACCCGATCCGAACCCTGCAGGAGAAATAGGCGTCCGGCCGCCCTTCGGTTTGGGTTACTGCCCTTTGAGGGGCGTCCGGCCATCTCGACAAGCGCCGCCAAGGTGTATAGACGAGCGCGGCGCAATCCGGCGCCCGTGAGCCCGCGATCCGATGACCCGTCCCAAGCGATATGACCGGATCGCCTTCGTGGCCAGCGCCAGTGCGGAGGCGCAGGCGGCGCTGGCGCAACTGACAAATCTTTACGGCAATCTCGATGCCGACAAGGCGGATGTCGTGGTCGCGCTGGGCGGCGATGGCCTGATGCTGCAAACGCTGCACGCCCATATGCGCTCCGACAAACCGATCTACGGCATGCATCGCGGCACGGTCGGCTTCCTGATGAACGAGTTCAACACGCACGACCTGCACGCGCGGCTCGCCGCCGCCCGCGAGTCTCTGATCAATCCGCTGCTGATGCGCGCGACCGACATTCACGATCAGGTGCATCTGCATCACGCCATCAACGAAGTCGCGCTGTTTCGCCAGACCTACCAGGCCGCGCATGTGCGCATCCTGATCGACGAACGCGAGCGCATGGCCGAACTGATCGCCGACGGCATCCTGGTCGCGACGCCGGCCGGCTCCACCGCCTATAACCTCTCGGCGCAGGGGCCGATCCTGCCGATCAACGCGGCGCTGCTGGCGCTGACCCCGATCAGCGCATTCCGGCCGCGGCGCTGGCGCGGCGCCCTGCTCCCCAACACCGCCTTCGTGGTCATCGAGGTGCTCGAGGGCGACAAGCGTCCGGTGGCGGCAGTGGCCGACCACGACGAAGTGCGCGACGTCCGCCGCGTCGAGGTGCTGTCCGACAAGACGATCTCGATGCGGATGCTGTTCGACCCCGGCCACAGCCTCGAAGAGCGCATCCTGCGCGAGCAGTTCGGGCATTAGCCCTGTCGTCCCGGCGAACGCCGGGACCCATACCGCGTTGTGCTCTCGGTTGGGGCGAGGCCGCTGACACCTTCCGCAATAACTGTGTTCGGTGGTTATGGGTCCCCCGATGCGCGATTGCGCATCTGAGCTCAAGGCCGGGACGACGCGTTGAGAGAGCGGCGACATAAGCTGCCGCCAGAGCTCCCTCCCGAACTCCCCTTCGCAACCATTCGTTAACCGGCGGCGCGATATGGTTAACGCCGGGTGTACCGTGTTGCCCGGTATGCGCCTAGGGCCCGACCATGTATCGCATCGACTTCAACAAGCTGCGGTTTCTGATTTGCGACGACAACCCGCATATGCGCCGCATCCTGCGGACGCTGCTGCACTCGTTCGGCGCGCGCGAGGCCTATGAGTCCGAAGACGGCGCCACCGCGCTCGAAATGTACAGCCACTACGTCCCCGATATCGTCATCACCGACTGGTCGATGCCGATTTTCGACGGCCTCGAACTGGCGCAGATGATCCGGCAACCGGAATCCAAGGGTAATCCCTACGCGCCGATCATCATGCTGACCGGACATTCGGAGAAGCGGCGCGTCACCGTCGCACGCGACGCCGGTGTCACGGAATTCCTGGCCAAGCCGATCTCGGCCAAGGGACTTTATCAGCGCATCCTCAACGTCGTCGCCAATCCGCGGCCGTTCATCAAGACCAAGACCTATTTCGGTCCGGACCGGCGGCGCAACACCAGCAATGCCTATATCGGCCCCGAGCGCCGCATCGGCGGCGAGGTGGAAGTCATGCAGCAGCCGTCGCTGCTCGACAAGGCGCGATCCAGCGTCTAGCGCGCGAAACCGCTAAGGAAACCATCATGGCGAAAGAGCAGCCCGGGAAGTTGGAGGTCAAGAGCTTCGCCGATCATCACGTGATCACGCAGCCAAATCCGCTGCGCAAGGTGCTGTTGCGCGTCCCCGAATCCGACCTCGACGATCCCGTCGGCCGCGCGGAAAAAGCACTGGCCGGCCTGTCCGGCGAGTTCAAGAACTGGATGGCGATCGAAGCCGACCGGCTTTCCGCCGCGCACGCCGCCATCCTGCGGGGCGGCTTTACCGACGACACCCGCGAAGAACTGTTTCGCGCCGCCCACGACATCAAGGGCGACGCTGCGACGTTCGGCTTCCCGTCGGCGGGTGCGGCCGCCGAAAGCCTGTGCCGCATCATCGAACACGCGCCCGATCTCGACCTCGTGCCGTCGGACCTGATCGCCCATCACATCAACGCCATCCAGGCGATCGTGCGCGAGCGCACCAAGCTCGATACCGCTGCCACGGCGGGTGTGTTGAGCCGTTCGCTGCGCGGCATCGCCGACGAATTCCTCACTCAGGCCAACCGCGACCGCCCCGAGCATCTCGAGGCCATTTTGGCGCCGAGCATCATTCCGTCGGAGTGAGGCGGGAAGGCTAGCGCCTGCATCAGCATACGCAGCCGTCATCCTGAGGTGCGCGCCCTTGCGCGCCTCGAAGGATGTGCCGCACAATCATCCTTCGAGGCTCGCTTGCGCTCGCACCTCAGGATGACGTCACGGGGTGTTGTAGTATCGAGATTTACGCCGCGATCAGATCGTGCCCGAGCGCGAACGCGTCTTCCGCCACCAGTTCATCGCAGAACATGCGGGCTTCCTCGCGCGCCGATTCCGTGGCGAAGCGCCGCAGCAGGATCAGCAGCGGTTCGGCGGCCTTGCGGTCGGTCTCGCAATGGGTGAGCACGCGCTCGACCATGCGGCGGCGCAAGCGCGCCGCGCCGCCCAGCGTGTCGACAAAGCCGGTCTCGTGGCTGACCTCGAGCGCAATCCTGAAGGCGGCGAAGGTGGATTCCGGCAAACCTGCCCGGATCAGCAACGCCTGCAGGCTGGCGCCGCCGCGATCATGCAGCAGCGCGGTGACGCGGGCCTGCGGCAGGCCGGACAATTCAGCCAGCGATGCATCGAACAGATCAAGATTGCCTGACAACAGCGCGCGCAGGATCAGACCCGCGGTGAGCTGGCCGGTGGCGCGCAGATGCTGCACCAGGCCCTGCATATCCTCGCCGCGCGAACGCGCCGCGATGTTCACGGTCGAGCGCTCGCGCGCTTCGCTGGCAAGCCGCCCTGCCCGGTCCGGGCTCAGCCAGTTCCTGGCGACGACGAATTGCGCCAGCGTATCGGAAAGTTTTGCGACCAGCGCCATGCGCGTGGCGGACGGAAGCCCTTCCAGCACCAGCATCGATTCCCGGATCGCGGCGAGATGGCCGTGCCGCTCGACGATGCGGTCCCAGGAGAACGGCGCCAACTCGGCATAGGCGTTCTCGATCAGCTCGAGCGCTGCGGCCGGCGAGCCGACTTCGGCGATCGCGGCCGACACGGAAGTCGGCAGATTGACCCGGCGGGCGATGGCGCATTGCGTCTCGCCATTGCCGGTTGCGACGATGTCGACGAGGTCGGCGTCGATCAGAAGCGGGGAATGTTCGAGCACCGGCAGCGCAATCGACGGCTGGTCGAGCGAGAGTGCCTGCACGATCGCCGCCGGCGCCTCCGCGCTGCGCGCGAACACTTCGGCCATGGCCTGGCGGACCAGCGGGGATGGATCGTCGAGGAGCATCAGCAGCGCGCCTTCGGCGGCGGCGCGGTCGTCCTCGGAGAGATCTGAAATCAACCAGGCCCGCGCCAAAGCCCGCGTTGCCTCTGCCCGCTCGCCTGCCGGAGCGGTACGTATCCAACTAATGAACTGCCGAACGATCATGGTCCTGCCGGCCTACGCAACCCGAAACGACACCGTGACGCGATGCCACTGTCATAGAAAATAAACCATGACGCTTAACAAAGGGTTCACCATAACTGTTTGGGTTTATTGACGTTTCGTTAAGGAGCGGCCGAGGGGCCATGCCGCATCAATAAACTGGCACGCAGCCTAGCTGAACGTGCCGTCGCGATCGCTGAACAGGTCAAGCCGGCCCGGCGCGCGAACCTCGGGCTTCTGTCCGGAGATCGATCGCGTCGTCGTCGCTGTGGCGACAGACGTGAGCGAGGATCCCCTGCCCCACAACTCCTGGACCGCGGGAGAAATCGGCTGCGTTCGCTCGCCGGCCTGAAACAGCGAGCGGAAAATCGGCTCGGGCTGCGCCGACGCGGTTCGCGATGTTGCAGCCACCGGCGTCACGCTGCGGGAATCCGGGAAGCTCGATAGATAGGCCGCGTTGTCGATCACGGGCGCGGCCTGGGTGGCACTCGCGACCGTGACCGGGCGCGGAACATCGCCACCGACGGCGGCCATCGCGGTGCGCGTCGCCTGCGAATTGGCGGCACTGGCGTAGCGCGAGCTCAGCACCGAATAGACTTCGGAAACGCTGCGGCCGCGGCCCGAACGATCGTAGAAGATCGAGCGGTTGGCTTCGGCGGCGGCCGGAAACATCCGCGATGCCGAGGCTTGCGGATTATCTTCGGCGTTCGAGATCAATTTTCCCGCGCCGCCGACGCCCATGAAGTGCGCCATATAGAGTTCGGCGTCGGTCGGCCGGCGGCCGATCTTGCCGGTGAGTTTGAAACTGTTCGACTGGGTCAGTACCCCCGCCATCGACGACGCGGCCTGCGGATCGTCGCGCAGCTTCATGATCGCCGCACGCGCGTCGGGATCGCTCACCGAATAGCTGCCGGACGGGTTCTTCGTGATGGCGTCGGCATATTTGCCGTAACCGAGCTGGCTGCCGGCTTCCTTGACGGTGCCGAGCCAGGTCTGGTCGATGAACTGGAACAGCCCGCGCGCCGACGACGTCGACGCGGCCGCCTTCGGATTGAAATTGGATTCCATCTTGGCGGTGGTAAGCAGATATTCGAAGCTCGCACCGGTGGTCGAGGCGGCTTGCTTGATCGAGCCCGCGATTTTCGCGCGCGTGGGATCGACACCTGCCGTGGCGTTTAATGTGTCGACCGACATGTTCCTGGTGCCCCGCTCCTCGCGAAACGACCGCGCGGCCCGTGCGAAATCGCAATCAGCGCCCAATACCGCGCCACACTGGGGCAGTTATGGTTAATGGGAAGTTAAAAAGGCAGTCCTTGCGGACGCGCTGCGCGCGCCCCGGAATGGCGGATTATTTCTGATACACAGCCTTCGGATCGAACAACCGGTCCGCATCCACAAACGACAGTTGCGTGCCGCCATCGCCCGTCGTCACGGCGCGGTAGAAGCAGGATTGCCGGCCGGTGTGACACGCAGCACCGTGCTGCTCGACGCGAATCCAGATCGCGTCCTGATCGCAATCCATCCGCATCTCGACCACGCGCTGGGTATGTCCGGAGCTCTCGCCCTTGCGCCACAGCGCGTTGCGCGACCGGCTGAAGTACCAGGCCTCGCCGCTGGCGACGGTCTTGCGCAAGGCTTCATCGTTCATGTGCGCGACCATCAGCACGTCACCGGTCGCCGCATCGGTCGCCACGCAGGTCAGAAGACCGAACGCGTCGAATTTGGGCTGGAACGCCAGCCCTTCCTCACGATCGTGATTGTGCGCAGATGTGGACACAGGTCGTCCTCGCTAGAAGCCGTAGCGTTTTCGAGCGACGTGGATGCCGGTTCGCATCGCAATCAAGCTTACGCAGATTGCGTAGACTTATCTGCGCTAGAAAACGCGTCAAAACGAAAAAGAAAGCGAGGCTACCGGCTGGTCCCTCGCACCATGGACAGGAAACGCGCCTGCTCCGCCGGATTGTCGCGGAACATGCCGGTATACCGGCTGGTGAACGTCATCGCGCCATGCTTGGCGACGCCGCGCACCGACATGCAGGTATGCTCCGCCTCGATCACGACGGCAACGCCGCGGGGTTTGAGAACCTCGTCGATGGCGGCCGCGATCTGCGCGGTGAGATGTTCCTGCGTCTGCAGGCGGCGCGCGAAGATGTCGGTCAACCGCGCGAGCTTCGACAGCCCCACCACCCGCTCGACCGGCGTATAGGCGATGTGCGCCTTGCCGTAGAACGGCATCATGTGATGCTCGCATTGCGAGGTGAATTCGATGTCGCGGATCAGCACGAAATCGTCGTAGCCGGCGGTCTCGCCAAACGTACGGTCGAGCACCTCGGCCGGGCATTGATGATAGCCCTGATAGAGCTCGTCGAAGGCTTCGACGACGCGGCGCGGGGTGTCCAGCAGGCCCTCGCGGGCGGGGTTCTCGCCGATATAGCTCAAAAGCGTGTGCACGGCCGCTTCGGCCTCGGCGCGCGACGGGCGCGGCTGGTCGGCGCGAACGGCGGCAGCCAGGAATTCGGCGGGATCGAGTTCGGCGGGGCGGGTTTCCGGCGCCGCGTCGGTCGATTTGGCTGGGCGGAGGGATTTGATCAATGCGTCCATGTCTTCTCCGTTCGACCGGTCCCGCGGGACCGGAGTGTCACCGGGCAGACGGGGCGGTTGTGCCGCCGGGCGCCTGAGTCCCTTTAAATTCTAGCACCACCTTGGCAGAATTGGTTTCCAATCAGGCCGCCATGGCGACATGGCCGGGCTGTATTTCCGCCATTGCCGACCATATATAGGACGGTGAAACCTTGCCGCCAAGGGCGCTTCCGCCTGGGGATCCCGGACCTCGCTTCATGCTGAACGACATTTACAACAAGCGCATCATCGAGTTGGCCGGCAATATCCCCCGCCTGGGCCGCCTCCCCGACCCCGACGCCAGCGCCACCGCCCACTCCAAACTGTGCGGTTCGACGGTCAAGATCGACCTCAAGATGGACGGGCCTGTCGTGACCGACTTCGCCCACGACGTGAAGGCTTGCGCGCTCGGACAGGCCTCCTCCTCGATCATGGCGAGCCACGTCGTCGGCTCGACCGCAAGCGAGCTGCGCGAATTGCGTGAGACGGTGCGCAAGATGCTGAAGGAAAACGGCCAGCCGCCGCAGGGCAAATGGGCCGACATCGCGCTGCTCGAACCGGTGCGCGACTACAAGGCCCGCCACGCCTCGACCCTGCTGACCTTCGACGCGGTGGTCGATGCGATCGGGCAGATCGAGGCCAAGGCGAAGCAGCCGGTTTCGGCGCAAGGATAAGATTCCGACGTCCCACACACCGCTGTCATGCCCGCGCAGGCGGGCATCCAGTACGCCGGGAATTCTCGATTGATCACGGACGCCGCGGCGTACTCCGCCTTCGCGGATGATGACACCGTTGGTGGGCCCGCGTTATTTCTGCGGCTGGCTCTGCGCCGGCGCGGCGGTGCCGCCGGTCGGGACCGCGGCTTCGGCGGTCTTGGTCGATTTCGCCGGCTGCACGGGCGCCTGCTCCTCGACCACGGAACTGACGAAGCGATCCTGCGTCGGCTTGGACTTCAGTTCCGCGACCGGCGTCGACGGATCATGCGGCAGCACGTCGGTGACCGCATCGGTGGTCACCAGATTGGTCACCCGCAATTCGCCGTGCGACAATTCGTGCAGATCTTCCCACGGCGGAACGCTGAGCGCGAGCGCGAGCAGATCGCCGGTTCCCCCCATGTCGAAGGTGAACTTCGCGAGGCGGCCGATGTCGCGCTCCACGATCATCAGGTCCTGCGCAGAGTAGCTTGCGGCCTTGGCGTCGTCGGCGCGATCGCCCATCCATATCTGATGCACGCGGACATGCGAGGCCGGCGACACATAGCGCGTCTTGCCCGACAACAGCAGGAACACGCACATCGACTCGCAATAGGCTTCCGGAATGACGGTGGGGCGTTCGCCCTGCGCGGTTTGCATGCGCACGGTGGTGCCGACCGTCGTCAGCGCGCCGAGGCCACGAAACCTGCGCCCGAGCGCGATGGAGTCGTTGACCGAGCCGCCGCTGGAATCCAGCACGATGGTGGCGCCGCCAAGCTGGCGATCCCTGGCGAACTCTTCGAATTCCTTTGGACTGTCCGCCGTTACGATGCCGACGGCGGAGACCCAGCCCTTGCAGTCCGGCTGGCACGCGACCCACTTGAAGTGCATCGGCAGTTTGCGTTCTTCGAGGGTGACGCCTGCATGTGCCGGATTGCCCGGCGTCGTGACCGTGCCAGGCAATGCGATGCAAAGGGCGGTGGCGCCGAGGAGCGCCCAGCCGCGAATTCTAAGCGACGTCACAAACCTCAATTTGGTTCCTTCCCCCAAGCCCTCAATACGAGCAACGGCAATGGCCCCATTTCCAACGCGACACGATTCTGTCATTCAGGCGTTATCAAAACGGTAACCGTGCGCGTCCCGATCGTCTATAGGACCTTTGCTGCACCGCCACCGTAAGACTCCGGATATTTGCCAAGTGTGGCGCAAATATCCGCGGGTTCCGGTTCCGTGCCTGGGAACTGCGCAAACTCACGCATATGATTGCAACATGTCGCCTACGAAGCATTCATTGCCCTCGTTCTGTCCGGACTGTGCGCGCACCGCGCTGCGGCTGCCGCGGAATGCCGGCCGCGGGCTGATCTGGGTGTACCGGCACACGCTATCGCCGCTGGTCGGCTACAACTGCCGGCATCTGCCGACGTGCTCCGTCTATGGCGATGAAGCCATCGAACGCTTTGGTCTGTGGAGCGGCGGATGGATGACGCTGGCGCGGATCCTGCGCTGCCAGCCCTGGGGCACTTCCGGCATCGACAACGTCCCGCTCGTCAAACCGCCGGCCGCGCGATGGTATCTGCCGTGGCGCTACGGGCGATGGCGCGGCGTCAACGCGACCTAATTCGGTGCGACGCGCATTCGTTGTTGCACCGCTTTCAAACCAACCGCGCATTGCTGCCGCGCGTGGAACCGCGGTTCCCGACGCGCATTGATTTGATGTCCGCAGGGAGGACACCAACAATGCGCTGGAAAATCAGCCACCACGGTCATGACGTCAGACAGATTGACCTGCTCGCGATGCTCGTACTTGTCATCGTCATCATCGTCGCCTGGCGATATCTGAGCAGCGTCCCCGAAACCCACAACACCGCAGCGTTCATCGAGCCGAGCCAAAGCGTGCGCTGGTAGCGCGCGGCCGAAGCTGAGAGCAGATCAGCGCTGCCAGAACAGGAAGCCACGGCGCTGCGGCTCGACGGGCGCCGGCGGACGCGGCTTTTTGGGACGCGGCGGCGGCTCAGCCGACGACGTCTCTTGGCCAGCTGACCCGTCGTCGGGCAACCTGACCGACAGCAGCAGATTCGATTCATGCGTGCGCCAGCGATAGCCGATGCCGAAATCCATCGGTTGCGCGCGCCGGAACAACTCGGCATAGGATTGCTGATATCGTCCCGGGAATTCGTCGATCGGGCCGGCATAGCGCCCGAACGGGAAGAAGCGCCACTTCCTTGGGCTGTAGTAGTGAAGCGGAACCCCGGAATCGTCCTGGATGATGGTGGCGCTGTTGGCGAGGATGTAATCGCGCACCGTGGTGAAATTGCCGGAGTGCATGAGATAGGACGCGCTCTTGATCAGGCTGTTGCCGGGCGCAAGTGTCGAGCAGAACTTGAGAAAGCCGGTGACCTTGACACCGGAATTGGAAAGATCGGTCGAGAAATAATACAGCGTCTTGTCCACGCCATCGTTGCCGGCAAAGATGATGCGCGCGCCGCGCACCGCGTTCGGCCCGGGGTTCTCATGGCCAGAATACGTCGCGCCCTTGTCGTCCAGCGCCACCGGCGTAACGCTGCGGATGGTCTTGCCCGAGCGCGCCAGGAACACGTAGAGCACCGGCAGGGTACCGTTGATCTGGCCGGCATGCAGATCGGTCTTCATCTGCTTGGTGATGAAGAAGCTGAAGCTCAGGACCGAACTCAGCGAGCGCTCGACGCTGTGGAGCGCGGCGCCGACGCCGCCGCGCGGCAATTTGGTGAGATCGGGAACCGAGCCCGGCGGCTCGAGTGCGCTCAGCACATAGGTCGTCGCCTTCGAATAAAACGCGTCGGCGTAGAGGAAGTCCGGCCCCGAGAACATGTAGAACATGGTCGGCCGTGGTGCCGCCAGATTGGTATCGGCCCAGGCGCGGATCTTCGACAATTGCCGTTGCTCGAGTTGTGCGAACGCCGTGTCGAAGAATTTGGCGTGGCGCTGCCAGGCTGGATCTCGGGTCAGCGGCGTCAGCGGCGAGTCGGCCGACGGCATCATGCCGGCGAGGAATTTCGCGGTGTCGTCGGCGGTGACGGTGTCGGCGGCGCGCGCGGGAGCCATGGCACCGAACACCATGGCCGCGAACAACATCACGGCCGCCAGTGTCGCAATTCTCACCGAGGCCATCATGCTCATTCGCGACCCGCAGAAGCGGCCACGGGGCCTTGACCTGCGCGCTTGCGGAAAACGGCGTAAATCAAAAGTCCGGAAAGCATGATCAAGACACCAAGGAACACACGCAATGGCTGTTCCGTCACAAGATAATACATCATGAAGCCGGTCACGAGCAGGAAAACCAACGGAGTGACCGGGTATCCCCAGGCGCGATACGGCCGCGGCAAATCGGGATGCGTAATGCGCAGCTTGATGACGCCGAGCACGGTGAAGAACGAACAGAACAACAGTGCGAACTGGATGAATTCGAGCACGGCCTCGAAACTGCGCGTGAACAGCATCAGGCTCGCGACCGTCAGCTGAAACAAAATGGCATAGGCCGGCGCGCCGCCGGTCGAACGCCGAGCGAACGGCCGCAGCACCGGAATGTCCTCGCCCATCGTCATCATCACGCGCGGCCCGATCCACATCATCGCGCTGATCGAGGAGATCAACCCGAAACAGATCATCGCGCCGACGATGCGGCCGCCGAACTCGCCGAAGATATAACTGCCGGAGACGCGGGCGACGTCGAGCTGGCCTGCCAGCTTGTCGATCGGCGCGGTGTGCAGGAACACCGCGTTGAGCGCGACATACAGCACCAGCACGATCAGCGTTCCCGCCAGCATCGCGCGCGGCACGTTGCGCTCGGGATCGTGCACCTCGCCGATGATGTAGGTCGCCGCGTTCCAGCCCGAGAACGAATACATCACGAACACGAGGCTGATCGCGAACGGTGCGCTGACGATTTGCGAGAATGCGGAAGCCGACGGTGCGAACGACAGCGGCTGCGGCACGGCGATGACGAATCCCGCGACCAGGAAGGCCACGATCAGCACGACCTTGAGGATGGTCGCGATCAGCTGGAAGGTGCTGGAGTGCCTGACGCCCGTCAGCTGCACCAGCGACACCAGCCAGACCACGCCGACGGCAAGCGCCAGCGGCGGCGCGCCCGGAAAGACCGATTTGCCGTATTCCCCAAACGCCATCGCGGCGAGTGCGACCGGCGCGGCAAAACCGACTGTTGCCGACACCCACCCCGCTACAAAACCGAAGGCTGGATGGAATGCCCGGCCAAGGAAGTTGTACTCGCCGCTCGAGCGCGGAAACATCGCGCCGAGCTCGCTGTAGGAAAACACCCCGCACAGCGCAACGAGGCCGCCGACCGTCCACAACAGCAGGATCGAGAAGCCGGAAGGGATGTCCTTGACCTGAAATCCGAGGCTGGTGAAGACGCCGACGCCCACCATGTCGGCGACCACGATGGCAATCGCGACCACGACCGAAACAGTCGAGCCGCCGCCGGGACGCGGGCTGGACCATGCCGCGCTGCCCGTTTCTGTTACCGCCATGTCGACCGCACCTTCAGCGCCGCACGCCTGAACCGTCATGGTGCAGGCTGGCGCCGCCCAATTCAAGCAGCGTTAACAATGATTTAAATCAGGCAACGATTTAGTATCTGGATACCAGTTATACCGTCCGGCTCTTCCCAGTGCACCCCGACATTGCGAAAACAAGATGGCGGGGCTCACAATCAGGACACGATTGGATGGTCTCTTTTGGGCTTCCGGATGTGGGGAGATTTCTCCGGAAGCTTAACGTCGCCTAAACACGAACGAGTTACGCCGGTTAACGGTGAATCTTGGGTGGTTCTCAGGTGGTTCTTGGGGCAGTGGGTGGATGATCGGGGCGGATCCGAAATTCCAGATACATGATCGCGCGGACCGGGTGATCTCTCCGGTCTCGCAGCGCCATGCCCAGCCTTGGCGCTGGATCGCGCTCGCTTCCCTTTTTGTGCCCCTCTCCTTCGTTCTGGTTCAATGCGGCAAGGCGCCCAGCGCCGGCATGTTGGCCGCCAACGCCCACGCCACCACCGGTGACAGTTTCGAAGACCGCTTCCCGCAACCGCAATTCAACGACCGTTTCCCGACCGCGAGCGAAAGCCTGGTGCAGCGGCAAGTCGCGCTGGCCCCACCGCAGCCCAAGATACGGGCCGAACCGGTCAGGGTTGCTTCTCTCAATCCCACGCTGACCCTGCCGCGCCAGACCGAGCGCGAAGAACTGACCACGCTGGTCAGCATGAAATCTTCCGCCTTCCCCTATTTCGGCACCAATCCGCGCTCCGAGGCGCCGTTCCTCAACATCTCCAAGGGCGACCGCAAGGGCCATCGCGGCTATGGCGGTCGGGTCTATTGGCAGGATGAGACCTACAGCGACAGCCGCGTGCTGGTGCATGTCCCCGAGACCTTCGACGTCCGCAAGCCCGGCGTGATCGTGGTGTTCTTCCACGGCAATGGCGCGACGCTCGAACGCGACGTGCGCGACCGTCAATTGGTGCCACAGCAGATTTCGGATTCCGGCGTCAATGCGGTGCTGCTCGCGCCGCAGCTTGCAGTCAACGCCGCCGATTCCAGCGCCGGCAAGTTCTGGCAGCCCGGCGGCTTCAAGCGCTTCATGGATGAGTCCGCGAGCCACCTCGCCCGCCTCACCGGCGATCCGAAGTCGGCGCAGGCATTTGCCAACATGCCGATCGTCATCGTCGGCTATAGCGGCGGTTTCCTGCCGACCGCCTGGAGCCTCGACGTCGGCGGCGCCACCAACCGCGTCCGCGGCGTGTTCCTGCTCGATGCCGTCTATGGCGAGCTGGACAAGTTCGCCAGCTGGATCGCGAACAACCGCTCCGGTTTCTTCGTCAGTTCCTATACCCGCTACACCAAACGGCGTGACCAGGAACTGATCGAGATGCTGCGCGACAAGGGCATTGCCGTCACCGAGAACATGGATGGGCCGCTGCGGCCCGGCAGTGTCGTTTTCGTGCAGACGCCCAATGGCGTCACCCATCGCGACTATGTCACGCAGGCCTGGACCGAGCATCCGGTGAAGGAGGTGCTGGTGAAGATGGCGGCCTCGCCCCAACTGACCAGGATCGCCAGCGCCCCGTCGTCGGCGAACCGATAATCGGCCGCATCTGCGCCGCTCGATCGCCCTCGCCTTCCCATCATACCGCTGAATTCCGCCGATCGAATTGTGATGTTGATGGCCGAACGATTTCGGTCTCGCAGCATTGTTCGGCACAGACTCGCGCCATAGGGTTCAGCCATTGGGGGATACAACTTCCGGGGATGGATTTTGCAGGAAGGCTTATACAAGGTTGAATTTCATACCGTTCATGGGACTGGCACGGGCGTGATTTACGCCACCGGCGGCAAGCTTCGGGGCGGCAATTCGGCTTTCGCGTTCATCGGCAATTACACCGACAAGGGCGACGGCATTCAGGTCAAGGTCTCCACGCAACGCCACAACCCCGATCCGGCATTCAAGCCGCTGTTCGGGAACGACATGATCACGCTGACACTTAGGGGCGCCGAGAGCGGCAACATGGTCGACTTCGAAGGCACCGCGCTGCAATTGCCCGGCGTCACCTTCAAGGCCGTGCTGACGCGGATTTCAGACTAGCGCTGCTTCGGCCTGGTCAGGACCACCATCACCAGCGCCGGCGTGACGAAGACCGCCCCGACATAACCCGTGGCATAGAGCAGATCGTGCGCGTAGAGCCAGCCGCCGATGCCGATCCAGCCGCCGATTTTCTTGATATTGCCCGATTGCAGGAGCCGAATCCCCTGCTATACCGCTGCTTCCCGCTTACCTGCGCTCGTTCGCAGGAGTGAGCTACAGGAGAGATCATGAGCGATGACAAGAACAAGCCCGCGTCTGGATTCGTTTTCGGACTTACGAATTTGAAACCGGCCGAACCCGAGCAGAAGATCACCCTCACCTTCCCCGACGGCGCCAGGCGCCAATATCCCAAGGACATTACCGGGCTCGAACTCGCCAAGGGCATCTCGCCGTCGCTGGCCAAACGCACGGTGGCGATGGCGCTCGACGGCGTGATCGCCGACCTCAACGATCCGATTTCGCAGGATGCGAAGCTCGAACTCGTCAACCGCGACGATCCGCGCGCGCTCGAACTGATCCGGCACGACGCCGCCCACGTGCTCGCCGAAGCCGTGCAGTCGCTGTGGCCGGGCACGCAGGTCACCATCGGCCCGGTGATCGAGAACGGTTTCTACTACGACTTCTTCCGCAACGAGCCGTTCACGCCGGAAGATTTCGCCGCGATCGAAAAGAAGATGCGCGAGATCGTCGCGCGCGACAAACCCTTCACCAAGGAAGTCTGGTCGCGCGAGAAGACAAAACAGGTGTTCCGCGACAAGGGCGAAGCCTTCAAGGTCGAACTGGTCGACGCCATTCCCGGCGACGAGCCGATCAAGATCTATTTCCAGGGCGACTGGTTCGATCTCTGCCGCGGGCCGCACATGACCTCGACCGGCAAGGTCGGCAACGCGTTCAAGCTGATGAAGGTCGCCGGCGCCTATTGGCGCGGTGATTCCAACAACCCGATGCTGACGCGCATCTACGGCACGGCGTTTGCGAAACAGGAAGAGCTCGACGCCTATCTGAAGCAGATCGAGGAAGCTGAAAAGCGCGACCACCGCAAGCTCGGCCGCGAGCTCGATCTGTTCCACTTCCAGGAGGAAGGCCCCGGCGTGGTGTTCTGGCACCCGAAGGGCTGGACGATCTTCCAGGCGCTGATTGCCTATATGCGCCGCCGCCTGACCGGCGATTACAGCGAGGTCAACGCGCCGCAGATCCTCGACAAGGTGCTGTGGGAGACCTCGGGCCATTGGGACTGGTACCGCGAGAACATGTTCGCGGCGCA
>JBOHIT010000399.1:0-6231 GCA_050726155.1 Bradyrhizobium sp. | reverse complement strand
CTCCCACAAGGGGAGAGGGGAAGGAAGCGCCTCGCCGCGCGGACTGAACAGCGCCTGCTCCTATTTCCGTCACCTTTGACCGCCATGCACAAGATCAGTAGTTTGCGCTAAGCGTGGTCCCCCGCGGGCATCTCCGTCATCGATTTCAGATTGAAGCGGTTTTCCGGAATGCGAATGAAAAACGCTGCACTGTTTGCCATCGGATTTTTGTCCGTCAATTTTTGGCTGCTTGACAACGCCAAATGCCAAACCTCGCTTGCCCCTCCACTTTCGCTTGCCCGGCCGATACCAGCGCCGGACGTGGATGCGTCACCTCCGGCCATCATCCGGGCTTCGCCGCCAACTGCAACCGACGATGCTCCTCCACCGAAGGCCACCGCCAAGCGCTCGGCGCCGCCGGTCGCAGCCAGGGACGCGCCGCCACCGAAACCGGCCGCCGATCACGATGGTTTCACCACCCGCGTTGAGGACGAGCCTGTTGCAAAGTTACCTGTCAGCCCGCGCGCGGCCTATCGGCCGAAGCCCAAAAAGGAGGCCGATAGCATCGCGGGGCAACCGTGGGCCGATTCTGCGGATGATGTTCAGCTGAGGCGCAAGCTGACGATCTGCCGCGACTGCAAATAGCGGCCTCACCCCTTCGGCGGATCGAGCCGTTGCAAAATTTCCTGGAACGGCGGCAACGCTTCGCACCTGATGGCGTGGGCTTGCAGCGCCGGGTAGCGCGCGTCGAACAGCGCCGGATGCGCCTCGCTGGTGAAACGCAGTGCGCAGGCCACCATGATGTCAGCGTGGCCAATACGGTCGCCGAACCAATATGGCGTCGCTACAGCGGCCCGTTCCTGTTCCAGCATCACGAGCACACCGCCGATCTGCGCCTCGCAACGATCGACCCAAAGCGCAAGCTGATCCTTGCGCAGCACCCGCTCGTAAATCAGGCTGACCGCTTTGTCGGCCAATCCGCTGCCCAGCGCACAGATCCGCAATTGCCGGCGACGCAAATCGCCGCGCTCCGCCACCATTGCTTTCTCCGGTCCGACCAGTTCGTCGAGATAGTCCAGGATCGCCGCGCTGTCGATCAGCGCCTCGCCGCCGTCGAGGACCAGCGTCGGCACCCGGCGCAGCGGATTGTGCGGCGCAATTTTATCGGCATCGCCGAAGGTCGACCACGGCTTGTGCTCGAACGGCAGACCATAGAGCCGCAGCGCAATCGCGACGCGGCGGACGAAGGGAGAGTCGTATTGGCCGATCAGGAACATGGTGTTCGAGTGCCTTTCTATCTTGTCAGGGCCGGGCAGCAGTCTCCGTCGCGCAGACGACGTCAATTTGTCCGCGTTGTCGGCTAGGCATCTTGTTTGAAGCTGTCATATTGCTGATGGATCGGCATTCAATCAAGCCTGAAAGATCGTCATGCGCCTGAACATTATCCTCGCCGTGCCGCTGATTGCACTCGCCTGGCCCGCCAACGCCCAGAGCCGCACGATCGGCTTCGTGTCGCCGTCGAAGAACATCGCCTGCGCCTATTTCGACTATGACAACCAGAACACGCTCCGCTGCGACATCATGGAAGCCACCGTGACGGCGCGCCGGCCGGCGGATTGCGATCTCGAATGGGGCAAGGCGTTCGAGATGCGATCGAAGGGCGGCGCGGTGCGGCTCTGCTACGGCGACACGGTGATGGACCCGAAGATGCCGGTGCTCGCCTATGGCGAGGTCTGGCAGCGCGGTGGATTTACCTGCACGTCGGAGCAATCAGGCGTGACCTGCTTCAACGCCGTCCGCCGCGGCTTTTCGCTGGCGCGGGCGAAGCAGGAAGTGTTTTGATTCCAATCGTCCCGCCTCGTCATGGCCGGGCTTGACCCGGCCATCCATGTCTTTGGCTCCTACCAAGAAAGTATGACGTGGATCACCGGGTCAAGCCCGGTGATGACGGCTGAGGAGCACTCAGTCCCTACTCAATAATCGGCACATGCCCCGCCGCGTCACGCGGCGCGGTGCCATCGAGGCGCGGATCGTCCTCGATCTCGATTTGCCGCAGGAAGGCGCGAAAGCCGGAACGCTGATAGAACGCCACCGCGCCCGGGTGATCGTGGGTACAGGTGTGCAGCCAGAGGCGCGCGATCGGCCGCGACCAGGCAAGCTCCAGCGCACGGTTCATCAACCAGCGGCCGGCGCCGCTGCCGATCAGTTTTGTGGTGATACCGAAGAAGGCGATCTCGCATTGCCCGGCTTCGCGAAAATCCAACTCCAGCAAGCCCTCGTCGCAACCTTCATGATGCAGCGCGTAGACCTCCACCAGCGGCGAATGGACGATTCCAGCGAGTTTGGCGTCCGGCATCCTAGTCCGGGAAATCCACAGCCACTCCTCGCCGACGCGGCGGAACAGTTCGCGATACCAGTCGAGCGCGGGCGTCTCGACCCGGCGTATCGTCCACGCGCCCCGCGGATCGGACGGCAACGCCGGGAGTTCGGTCATCTCCAGATGCGTGACGACGGTCGCGATCTTCCGCGCGGGAACGTCGTGGGTGCCGTCGGGGAGGATCATCGGGCCCTACTCTCCCTCATCGCTCGCCAGCAGCCCCTTCACCGCTCTCCCCCAGCCCGCCAGCTTGCGCTCGCGCGTTGCCTTGCTCATGTTGGGCTTGAAGCGGTGCTCCAGCCGCCAGTTGTCGGCGAACTTTGCGGGCTCGGGATAGACGCCGGCTTGCAGCCCCGCGAGATAGGCGGCGCCCAAGGCCGTGGTTTCCTGGATCATCGGACGATCGACGGGGGCGTCGAGCAGATCGGCGAGGCGCTGCATGGTCCAGTCGGAGGCGGTCATGCCGCCGTCGACGCGGAGCACGATGTTGGCGGCTTTGGCGTCAGGCCAGTCGGCGCGCATCGCGGCCCAGAGGTCGAAGGTCTGGTAACAAACACTCTCCAGCGCGGCATGCGCGAGTTCGGCTGGGCCGGTGTTGCGGGTGAGGCCGAACAGTGCGCCGCGCACGCGCGGATTCCAGTACGGCGCCCCCAAGCCGACGAAAGCCGGCACCAGGTAGACGCTCTGCATTGAATCGGATTTGTCGGCGAGCGGGCCGGTCTCCGACGCCTGCTTGATGATGCCCAGCCCATCGCGCAGCCATTGCACCGCCGAACCTGCAACGAAGATCGAGCCTTCCAGTGCATAGGTGCGCTTGCCGTTGAGCTGGTAGGCGATGGTGGTGAGCAGTTTGTTCTTCGAAGCCACCGGCGTGGTGCCGGTGTTGAGCAAGGCAAAGCAGCCGGTGCCGTAGGTCGATTTCATCATGCCCGGCGTGAAGCAGGCCTGACCGATGGTCGCGGCCTGCTGGTCGCCGGCGATGCCGGATATGGCAATGGAGCCGCCGAACAGGCTTGGGTCGCTGTCTCCGAATTTGGCGGAAGAATCCTTCACCTCGGGGAGCATCGAGCGCGGCACGCGCAGCAGTTTTAGCAGCTCGTCGTCCCATTCACCGGTGTGGATGTTGAACAGCAGCGTGCGCGAGGCGTTGGTGGCGTCGGTGGCGTGCACCTTCCCGCCTGACAGACGCCACAGCAGGTAACAATCGACGGTGCCGAACAGCAATTCGCCGCGCGCGGCGCGTTCGCGCGCGCCGGGCACGTGGTCGAGGATCCACGCGACTTTGGTTCCCGAGAAATAGGGATCGATGATCAGGCCGGTTTTGGCGGAGATAGCAGGCTCGTGGCCTTCACTCTTTAACTTGGCGCAGATATCTGCGGTGCGGCGATCCTGCCAAACGATGGCGCGGTGCACGGCCTGGCCGGTGGCGCGGTCCCACACCACGGTGGTCTCGCGCTGGTTGGTGATACCTATCGCGGCGATATCTTTCGCTTTCAGGCCCGCGCGCTCCAGCGCATCGCGGCAAACCATGATGGTCGAGGTCCAGATGTCCTCCGGCTCATGCTCGACCCAGCCCGACGCCGGGAAATGCTGCGGGAATTCCTGCTGCGCCGTGGCGGCGATCGAAATGTCCGATCGAAACACGATGGCGCGCGAGGATGTGGTGCCCTGATCGATGGCCAGCACAAAGGACATGGATTTGCTTCCCCGGAAGTTTGGTGGTTCGGGCAAGCAAAGGGGATTGGCGGGCGGAGGTCAATATGGGCGGGGCGGCGGCTTCCCTCTTCCTTCTCCCCTTGTGGGAGAAGGTGGCGTGCGAAGCGCGCCGGATGAGGGGTCTGTATCCGCGGGAGAGGTCTGTGTTTGCGGAGGCAGACCCCTCACCCGTCTGCGATGCTCCGCATCGCAGCCACCCTCTCCCACAAGGGGAGAGGGGAAGAAAGTGCGCTACACCGACGCCGTGGTGACGCCGCCATCCACCACGATGGTCTGGCCGGTCATGAAGGTCGAGGCGTCGGAGGCGAGATAGGCGACGGCGCCGGCGATTTCGTCGGGTTCGCCGATCCGGCGCAACGGCGTGGTGGCGCAGCGCTTCTTCAGGCGGTCTTCGTCTTCCCACAGCGCGCGGGCGAAATCGGTCTTGACCAGGCCGGGGGCGACGCAATTGACGCGGACGCCCTTCGGGCCCCATTCGCCGGCGAGGCTGCGGCACAGCGAGAAATCCGCCGCCTTGGAGATGCCGTAGGCGCCGATGACAGTCGAACCGCGCAGGCCGCCGATCGAGGACACGATCACCACCGAGCCGTTGCCGCGCTCGGCCATTTGCGGAATCGCCTGCGCGCAGAGCCAGATGTTGCTCTTGACGTTGGAGCCCATGATCTTGTCGAAGGCCTCGTCCTTGATGTCGAGCAGCGGACCGTAATACGGGTTCACCGCGGCGTTGCAGACGAGGACGTCGACCTTGCCGTAATGCTTTGTGGTGCCCGAGATCAGCGCGTCGACTTCCTCGCGGCGCGAGATGTTGCAGGGAATGACATGGGCATCGCCGCCGGCCTTCTTGATGCCCTCGGCGACCTCCTGACAGGCATCCGCCTTGCGGCTGGAGATCACGACTTTGGCGCCGAGCTTGGCCAGCAGTTCCGCCGAGGAACGGCCGATGCCGCGGCTCGAGCCGGTGATGACGGCGACCTTGCCTGTGAGATCGAACGGGGTGTTTTTCATTGTTGTTTCCTCGCTAATTATTCAGTCGTCATTGCCTGCGACAAACGCGGAGCGTTTGCGCAAGGGAGCGAAGCGACGAAGCAATCCATGCTTTGTCGCAAGATGGATTGCTTCGCTTCGCTCGCAATGACGATGGAAGACCTAAATCAACCCGCCCGCGTCGGTGACGCGGCGCAGATGATAGTCGGTGTCGCCAAAGGTGTTCTCGATCATGGTCAGGCGCTTGAAGTAGTGACCGATCTTGGCTTCCTGGGTCATGCCGATTCCGCCGTGAAGCTGGATCGATTGCTGGCCGACGAATTTCAGCGACTTGCCGACCTGCACTTTCGCGGCCGCCACGGCCGTTGCGCGTTCCCTGGCGTTGTCGAAATCCGCCGCCATGGTTGCGAACATCGACATGCTGCGGGCCTGTTCGACGGCGACGAACATATCGGCGGCGCGGTGCTGCAGGGTCTGGAAGGTGCCGATCGCGACGCCGAACTGCTTTCGCGTTTTCAGATACTCGACCGTCGATTTGAGAGATTCATCCATCGCGCCGACGGCTTCCGCGCAGATCGCGGTGCGGGCGTCGTCGACCACGCGCTCGATCAGGTCGAGCGCGTTCTCGGGATTGCCGATCGCGGCACTGCCATCGACCTCGACGCCGGTCAGCGTGATGTCGGCGGCATGCAGGCCGTCCTGGGTCGGATAGCCCTTGCGGCTGATGCCCTTGGCGTTGGCCGGCACCAGAAACACGCCGATGCCGCTCTTGTCGCGCCGAGCACCTGACGTGCGCGCGGTCACGATCAGGGTGTCGGCGTTCTCGCCGTTGATGACGACGAATTTTTCGCCATCGATGACCCAGCCGGTGCCCTTCTTCTTCGCAGTCGTGGCAACGTCGGAGAGATCGTAGCGCGAGTTCTTCTCGAGCTGCGCAAAGGCAAAGGTCTTGCTGCCGTCGATGATGCCGGGAATATGCGCGGCCTTCTGCTCGGCCGAGCCGCCATGACGCAGGAAGCCGCCGGCGATCACGACGGTCGCGAGATATGGCTCCAGCACCAGCGCCTTGCCCATCGCCTCCATCACGATCGCGGTCTCGACCGCGCCGGCGCCGAAGCCGCCGTCTTCTTCCGAGAACGGAAGCCCGAGCAGGCCCTGTTCGGCAAGCTTGCCCC
>JBOHIT010000398.1:0-4130 GCA_050726155.1 Bradyrhizobium sp. | reverse complement strand
CCCCGAGTGTCTTGGCAACATCGTCGAGCGACGTCGCATGATACCCTTGTGAACTGAATGCGCGGGCGGCTTCTTTCAGCAAGGCGGTGCGCTTCAGGTTGAATTGCTGGTCGCGCGACTGAACGGTGTCGTTCCACGCGGCAAGCTGACGGTCACGGCGCGACACGCACCTCTCCTAAAATGTCAAATGAGAACAGCTGTCTGACTCCGACACAATTGAGCTGATTCGCACACCTTTTATCGACGCTAATACCCAGCGAAGTCAAAGGTTACGGGCGATAATAAGCTTCTGGATGTTGCTGGTGCCCTCGTAGATTTTGCAGACGCGTACATCGCGGCAGTAACGCTCCACCGGGAAATCCCGCAGATAGCCGTATCCACCATGAATCTGCAGCGCCTCGGAGCACACTTTCTCGGCCATTTCGCTGGCGAATAGCTTCGCGATGGCAGCTTCCTTCATGCAGGGCAGGCCGGCCTCGAGCAAGCGCGCAGCATAAATGTAGTACTGTCGCGCGATATCGACCTGCGCCGCCATGTCGGCGAGAGCGAAGCTGACGCCCTGCAACTCCATGATCGGCTTTCCTGCAACCTCACGTTCACGCGCATACCGTACGGCTGCTTCGAGAGCCGCCTGCGCAATTCCGACTGCCTGCGCCGCGACGGCGATACGCCCGTCGGAAAGACCTGACATCATGATGCCGTAGCCGCCATCGAGCGTGCCGAGGATGTTTTCCTTGGGAACGCGGAGCTCCTCAAGCTGGATCTGGGCGGTATGCGCGGTCCGCTGCCCAAGCTTCTCCTCGACGCGACTGACGACGTAACCTTTGGCAGGCGGCTCGACCAGGAACGTAGTGAAGCCGCGCTTGCCGGCGTCTGGATTGGTGCGTGCGACGATGATTGCCACGCCGGCCTCGCTGCCGTTTGAGATGAACTGCTTGGTCCCGTTGATCACAAAATCGTCGCCGTCGCGACGCGCCGAGGTTCGAAGTGCGGATGTTTCAGAGCCGGCCTGAGGCTCGGTAATCAGGAAGGCGCCGATTTTTTCGCCGGAGGCCAGCGCCGGAAGAAGGCGTTGCTGCTGCTCGGCCGTGCCGTTTTTTGCGATGACATGCGCTGCGCCGAGATTGTGAACATGGACGATCGTTCCGACCCCGGCATCGGCGCCCGATAATTCCTCGATCGCGAGACAGTAGGCGAGAAAGCCGGCTCCCGATCCGCCATATTCCTCGGGAACGGTCATTCCCATGAAGCCTTGGGCCGCAAGGACTTTCAGCTCCTGCGTCGGCCATGCCGACGTGCGGTCCCGCTCGGCGGCCGTCGGGACAAGCACATCGCGTCCGAGTTTGCGGGCTGTGTCGCGGATCATCCGCTGCTGGTCGGAAAAGAACGGCTCTGACTTGGTATCGCCGAAATGCTTGTTCATCGCTGGATCGCACTCCCCATCCAGGCCGATAAAGCTCGACCGTACTTGTTTACGGTAGGATACATTAATTTACTCGTCGGTCAAATAGCTGCCCCATTCGGAAATATAGAGTTTTCGGGTTTGACTTGATCGATATCGCTCCGTTAGACGCGGAGGTGCGGAGGGACGGGTCGTGAGCCCACAGCTATTTTCGAGGCATCCGACAGGCGCGTCGATATCGAGATTCGCCAGCTCGTAGCCGCGGCAAAAATCCACAATGTGGTTGGCCATCCATGCGCTTCGGTGGCGTCACGATTGCCTAGCGCTTGCAGAATTCTCTCATGCGCGAAAACCATGTGCTCGTCAGCGTTGAGAGAACACCTAAAGGAAGGCAGGATAAAAGAGCAGGCTGATTTGCGCGCGGCATAGTTGCAAGGCGCGATTGCCCAGTGCTCTGGCGATGGTTTGATGGAACTCCAACCTGATCCGAAATGGGGTATTAAAATCAAGGGAGGATCCGATGGCCGTTTGCGAACATTGCGGCAATGACTACGACAAATCCTTTTGGGTCGTCATCAGCGGCAAGACCCACAATTTCGACAGTGCACTTGCGCCGTCATGTGCCCATCGCGGCGTCAGGATCGTGGGCCACGGACTGGAGAAGGACGGCACATGTTACTGCTGCGACTACTTCGGCGGAGCGGAAGGAGTGAGGGGTTTACGCGATCGGACCTAATCGCGCATAGGTAGCTGGTCGCCATCGATTTGCGCCACGGTTTTCCATGAACAGGGGCCTGCTCGGTTCCAGTCATTCTCAGCCGACTGCATAGGTCTTACCCCAAAGTTTTCCAGTCCTCCACTGGCTAACAAGCAATACAAGCCTATACAGTTTGAGAGGGCTGCGTTTTGACGTTGACTGGGCCACACGGCGAGGGTTGGACCCGTACCGCTGTCTATCTGAGTTCGGCCACAGCCTCGTCAGATGTGGATAGGTACCGGCCGTTCGGTGACGCTGCGGAACTTCAAGAATATCTAGCAGCGTTTCGCCGCTCACACGTTCCAAGCCATCGCGATCGATCCCGCCGCAGACACGCTCCAAGCGCAGCCACCAAGGATCGGCGGCGTGCTCAACCGCCATGCTCGCGGCGCGTAAGCATTTTAACGCTCGGCTGCTCGCCGGGCTTGTGCCCGCCTAATCAATGGTTGCGAATATCAAGGCCCAAGTCGCGAAACGCATAGATGTGTTCTTTCGCCAGCTTCAGTTGACTAGACGTTGCCGCTAAGAGGAGTTTAGCGGCAACGTTCCAGGCAACTTCAGCCCTCGCGGAGACACGTCAACCATGACAACATTTCGCTTCATGTGGCTCGTCCTGGCAATATCGGCGGCATTCGGTTCGGATGAACCACGTGCGCAAAGTGCGCTATCTGCCGAATCTATTAAGATACCGGCCTTAACGGCGCTAACTGGCCCGTTGGCGATCCTTGGACAAGATGGCAAAAAAGGTATTGAGATCGCGGTCGATCAAATCAACAGGGCCGGCGGTATCGCGGGTCGCAAGCTCATTGTTGACGTCAGCGACTCCCAAGGCAAGCCGGATACAGCACGGCGCGAAATGGAGCGGCTCGTCAGACTGCAGAACGCGCCCTTGGTCTTGGGGTGCGATATCAGTGCATCGACTGCCAGCGCCGCCCAGTTCGCAGAGGCTTCGCAAGTTGTCCTGTTCAATGCCGCCGCCGTATCGAGCGAAATTTTGGATCGTCACTATCGCTGGTATTTCACACAACAAATAACCAACAACGACGAAGCAGACACCGTCCTGGCCTTTCTCAAAAAGATTTCTGGCGACCTGAACAATCAAAAGATTGCGCTGCTCTACGAAGACAGTCCGCGCGGCGCCGGAACTGGCGAACTCGTCCGCAAGCTTCTTGACAAGCAAGGCATAAAACCAACTGCCGAAGTCTCTTACAATCGCGCTGAGCGAAATCTGCTCCCATTCATGAAAAAGCTGCAGGAGACTGAACCGAGTGTCCTCGTTTGGGCGGGGTACACGGAGGATATCGTCGCCGGGATCAAGGCAATGCAGCAACTCGAATTTGTACCTTACGTCATTGGCGTCGGCGGCGGAGCGGGCGATCCAAGGTTGCCCACACTTATCGACGCGAAGTTCATCGATCGGCTCAAGCTATCGAACATCGATTATTTTAATTCGGACTTCAAGAGAGTCGCCGCGCTGGTAGAAGAGTATCGCGCGAAGTACAACGCCGCACCCTCAAGCTACGTTGGAATGTGCTATGCGGGCGGGATGACGCTTAAGCCGATCTTGGAAGCGGCGTACAAAAAATCCAACAATCCAACGCGCGCCGACATACAAAGTGTGTTGCGCGATCTCAACATCCTCGGCGATCAAACGGCGATTCCGGGAGAGTTTATCAAATTTGATCCGGATGGTCGGAATCTTGGCGCACGTGCGCTCGTCACCCAATGGAAGGACGGGGCGACCCGCAAGGCCACGGTTTTTCCCCCAAGCATTGCGACTGACGAACCCACGCCTCTGAAGTAGGCGAACTGCATGCCAAGCGCTAACCTTCTGCTGCAGGCCGTGGTCTCTGGCGTCATGATGGGAGGCATTTATGCGTTGATCGCTATATCATTGGCGCTTATCTTTGGCGTGATGCGTGTGTTGAATTTCGCGCATGGCGATCTCCTAATGATCGCGATGTACGGCAT
>JBOHIT010000397.1:0-6743 GCA_050726155.1 Bradyrhizobium sp. | reverse complement strand
GCTTTCAACCATGCGGCCTCTCCTTGTGCGGAGCCGCGCTCTCGCTGCCGCGATGACCCTGGGTCTGCCGGGTCTCGCAATAGTCGGTGTCGGAGCAGACGAACATCCGGCTGCCCTGGTCGTCGGTGACGATTTCATCGAGATAGGAATCGCCGGCGCCGCACAGTGCACAGGGCGCGTCGAACCGGTAGCGCGTGAACGGATGATCCTCGAAATCCAGCGACACAACTGCCGTATAGGGCGGGATCGCGTAGATGCGCTTCTCGCGGCCGGCGCCGAACAATTGCAACGCCGGGCAATTGTCCATCTTCGGATTGTCGAATTTCGGCGTCGGCGACGGGTCCATCACGTACCGCGCGTTCACCTTGACCGGATAGGCGTAGGAAGTCGCGATATGGCCGAAGCGCGCGATGTCTTCGTACAGCTTGACGTGCATCAGGCCATATTCGCCGAGCGCATGCATGCGCCTGGTCTCGGTCTCGCGCGGCTCGAGGAACCGCAGCGGCTCCGGGATCGGGACCTGATAGACCAGCACCTGCCCGCTGTGCAGCGCCGCTTCGGGAATCCGGTGCCTGGTCTGGATCACGGTGGCGTCGGCGGTCGCGGTCGTGGTTGCCACGCCTGCGGTCTTGCCGAAGAATTTCCGGATCGAGATCGCGTTGGTGGTGTCGTCGGAGCCCTGGTCGATCACCTTCAGCACGTCGTCAGGCCCGAGGATCGCCGCGGTCACCTGCACGCCGCCGGTGCCCCAGCCATAGGGCATCGGCATTTCACGGCTGGCGAACGGCACCTGGTAGCCCGGGATCGCAATCGCCTTGAGGATCGCGCGGCGGATCATCCGCTTGGTCTGTTCGTCGAGATAGGCGAAATTGTACGTCGGTGCGTTCATTCCGCGGCCTCCTGCATCGGCGGCGCTTCGGTGGCCTCGGAAAACTCCTTGCGCAATTTGCGCAGCAGGCCGAGCTCGGACTGGAAGTCCACGTAGTGCGGCAGCTTGAGATGTTCCACGAAACCCGTCGCCTGCACATTGTCCGAATGCGACATCACGAACTCTTCGTCCTGCGCGGGTGCAACCACCTCCTCGCCGAGTTCGCGGGCGCGCAGGGTGCGGTCGACCAGCGCCATCGACATGGTCTTGCGCTCGCTCTGGCCAAACGCCAGCCCGTAACCGCGCGTGAAGCATGGCGCTTCGGTGGCCGAGCCCTTGAACTGGTTGGCCATCTGGCATTCGGTCATCGCAATCGCGCCGAGCGGCACGGCGAAGCCGGCATCCTCGGCCATGAATTCGACCTCGACCTCGCCGAACCGGATCTCGCCTGCAAATGGATGGTTGCGGCCGTAACCGCGCTGCGACGAATAGCCGAGCGCCAGCAGAAAGCCTTCGTCGGACCGCGCCAGGTTCTGCAGCCGCAGATCGCGATCGGCGGGAAAACTCAGCGGCTCGCGCGTGAGGTCGCCGACCGGCGCCTCCGCGTCTGCTTCAGGCGACGGCTCGATCAGACCGTCACGGCCGAGAATATCGGTCACGCGAGGCGTTGCCGCGAGCGAAGCCTCGCTGGTCTCCGGCGCTTCCGGAGAGAACCCCTCCGCGAGCTGCGGATCCAGCAGCCGATGGGTGTAATCGAAGGTGGGCCCGAGGATCTGTCCGCCCGGAATGTCCTTGAACGTCGAAGAAATCCGGCGCCGAACCTGCATCGCACCGGTATCGACCGGCTCGGTCGCGCCAAAGCGCGGCAGCGTGGCGCGGAAGGCGCGCACCAGGAATATCGCCTCGATCATATCGCCGCGCGCTTGCTTGATGGCGAGCGCCGCCAGTTCACGGTCGTACAGCGAGCCTTCGGTCATGACGCGGTCGACGCCGAGCGAAAGCTGCTCGGAGATTTGCGATAGCGAGACTTCGGGAATGTCACGGTCGCCGCGCCGCTCATGCGCCAGCAGGCGGTGAGCGTTCTCGATGGCGCGTTCGCCCCCCTTGACGGCAACGTACATGACTAGCCTCCTCTCGCGACCAGCCGCGTGGTGCGCGGGATCGCGACAATCGCATCGTCGTGGACCAGCACGACATCGACGCCGCGCGGAAACAGCGCGATGTTGATTTCAAGCCGCGCGAGCAAATCCTGTGGCTGGATCGCGGCCTGCAGGATCGCGGTGCCGTCGATGCCGGGGCCGCGCAACTCGACGGCCGGACCCTGCGTCAGGCTTTCGACCTGCAGGATCAGCGTGGTCGAGCGGTCGGGATATTCATTGCTGCCGAACGCAAAGCGATCCAGCGGAGGAAGCTCGCGCGGGCTGCCGATCAGGGCAAAACTGCTGATCGAGGAATCCGCGATGACAGGCGCGCTGGTGTGGAACTTGAGCCATTTGCCGACCTCTGACGTTTCCGACATCCGTTCATCGAGCCAGATCGGCGTATCATGGTCGAACAACGTCAACGCGACAGCGGCGGTGCCGCGCATCATGGCGGCCGGCGTGCCGGCCACGGCTGCGATACGCTGAACGCTGCCGGGACGCGCCATCGCATCCATGACCGAGCGAAACGTCGATTGCGCCGACAACACCTTGTCGGCAAACCCTGCGGGCAGTTCGGCAACGGTCGTCATCAGCCCTCTCCACGCACCAAAGTGTAGAAATCGACCCGGGTCGCTGCGGCCTCCGCGGCCTTGCGGTTGCGCTTTTCCGAGATCGCCGCACGCAGCGGCGCGATCACTTTTGCCTCGACGACATCTGCAAATTGATCCGACTGCACCATCGCGTCGCACAGCGCGATCATCCGCGCCTTGTCGCCGTCGCGTCCGAGCGTGTAGCCGAAGCCGATTTCACCGGTCGAGAGCCGCACCGCCGCACGCGATAACGTCGCTTCCCCGAGGTTGAAGGCCGCGCCATCGCCACCGATGCGTCCGCGCACCATCACGAGGCCATTTTCCGGCTCGCGCAGGTTTTCGTGAACGGGCAGCGCGATCATATCCAGATGGCCCGATATCTCGGCCGGGTCGGAATCGGCGAGCACCGCCATGACCGCCTTGCGCTGCGCCTGCTTGTCGTTCTCGGTTGCGATCATATCCACCTTGCCGGAATCAAGTTGTCTATGGTAATAGACAACTTCATAACCAAACGCCATGACTGTTTGGTGACAACAGGATTGTTTTTCGGATGATCTTCCCGGTTATAGTCACACCATGAGCATGCAGGATGCGGCCTCCGGTGTGGCGCTGTGGCGACAGGTCGCCGACGGGATCGAACGCGGCATTGCCGAGGGTCGCTTCGCCGCCGGCGAAAAGCTACCGGGCGAGATGGAGATCGCCGAAACCTATCGGGTCAACCGCCACACTGTGCGCCGGGCGCTGGCGACGCTGGCCGAACGTGGACTGGTGCGCGCCGAGCGCGGCAGCGGGACCTATGTCGAGACCCGGCGCCTCGCCTATCCCTTGCGCGCGCGGACGCGCTTCTCCGAAATCGTCGGCGCCGGCGGCCAGGAGCCGCGTGGCCTGCTGATCGATGCGTCAGAAGAGCCAGCGACGCGTGAGCTGGCGCGGGAACTCGGACTCAAGACCGGCGCCCCATTGATCCGCATCGAGTCGGTGCGGCTCGCCGACCGCACCCCGATCTGCGTCAGCACGACCTGGCTTTCCGCCGAACGCTTCCCCGACGCCGGGCGCGTCTTCGCCAGCGTGCGCTCGATGACCAAGCTGGTTGCGCATTATGGTATCAGCGATTACCGCCGGTCCTCGACCCGGATCACCGCCGCCATTGCTGACGCCGGCGATGCCGCGCGGCTCGACCTTGCGCTGGGCCGCCCCGTCCTCGTGGTCGACAGCACCGACGTCGATCCCGACGGCAAGCCGCTCCTGACCAAGCGCTCGCGGTTTGCCGCCGAGCGTGTCGAGTTCCTGGTCGAGAGTGACTAGGTCGTTAGACGACCGCGCGCTTTCCGATGATCGCAAAGCGCAGCTTGCCGGAAATCCAGTCGATCGCGGCCACCGCGACCAGGATCATCAGAATCAGGAATGAGACTTTCTGCCATTCCAGCACCCGGATCTGCTCTGCCAGTTGCAGGCCGATGCCCCCCGCGCCGACGATGCCGATGATGGTCGCCGAACGGGTATTCGACTCGATGAAATAAAGCACCTGCCCCGCGATCACAGGCAGCACCTGCGGCATCAGGCCAAAGCGGATTTCGTGCAGCGCATTGCCGCCGGACGCCCGGATGCCTTCGATCTGCTTCTTGTCGGCGGCCTCGATCGCTTCGGAGAACAACTTGCCGAATGCGCCGAAATCCGACAGCGCAATCGCCAGCACACCCGCGAACGGCCCGAGGCCGACGACATTGATCCAGACCAGCGCCCAGATCAGGGTGTCGACACCGCGGATCGAATCCAGAAACCGGCGCACCGGAAACCGGAAGATATTCGACGGCACGATGTTCTTGGCCGCGAGCAGGCTAACCGGTAGCGCGAAGAGCGCGGCAAGGGTCGTGCCCAGCATCGCAATCGACAGCGTCTCGCCCATTGCCACCAGATAGGCCGGCAGCGAGGAGCCGGGATCCGGCGGGATCATCAGCATCACGATCCAGCCGAGCTGGTGCAGACCGGACAGCATCCGCGCCGGCGAAAATTCGAGCTGGACCAGTCCGAACGCGAAAATCCCCAGCGCGAGCGCGAGCATCGCGGGCACCGCGAGACGGGACGAAGCCGGCCGGTCGAATATCTCGGGGTACCGGCTGCGCAAGTCCTTGGAGTCGGGTCGAGGCAACCGTGTCATGCCCGTGCTTCCTTGCCGAACAACCGTCCGCGCGCCCAGCCGGTGCCGATATCGATGACGAACACGGTGACAATGATCATCAGAAGGATCGCGCTGACGTCGGAATAGTAGAATTTCCTGACGGCCACGACGAGTTCCTGGCCGATGCCGCCGGCACCGACGAAACCCATCACCGACGCGCCGCGCACGTTGATCTCGAAGCGCAGCAGCGTGTAGCTGGCAAAGCCCGCCGCCACCTGCGGCACCACCGCAAAACGCATGCAGTTTATCCAGCTTGCGCCGGTCGACCGCACCCCCTCGACCGGCTTCATGTCGATGTTCTCGACGATCTCGGAATACAATTTGCCGAGCGCACCGACCGAATGGATCATGATGGCGAGCACGCCGGCCATCGGCCCGAGGCCGAACGCGATCACGAAGATCAGCGCGAACACGATGTCGGGTACGGTACGACAGAACTCCATCAACCGGCGCACCGTGAACTGCAGCCACCGCGCCGGCGACGTGTTCTCGGCCGCCAGAAAATTGAGGCCAAAGGCGAGGATCGCCCCGGCAAGGGTGCCGACATAGCTGATCAGGATGGTCTCGCCGAGCAGCGCCAGCCACTTTTTCCAACCCCAGAACCACTCGCCGATATCGGACCAGACCCGCTGCCCCCCCTCCAGCGTGGCGATCCGGTCGAAATAACTGACGAAGTTTCCGATCTTGCTGACGAAGGTTCCGGGATTCACTTCCGCGCCGAACGCCGCGATGACGAGAACCGCGAAAAACACCGCGGTCGCCACCGTCATCCGCAGGCGCTTGCGCGCCACCGCCTTGCGATAGGCGTCGTTGAGCAGCGCCAATTGCTGGTCAGGAAGCAGGGATACGGCTGACGTCATTGCGGGTTACGGTGCGGTCCGGTTGGTGATGGAAGCTCTCAACGGAAAAAGGCCGGGTCACCTGGACCCGGCCTGGTCTCGCGCCGCCGATCGATCAGGACGCCTTCTTCTTGCGAAGATTGTCCACGAACTTGATCAGTTCGACAGTGCCATCCCAATCCTTGGTCGTGGCGGGATTGAAGCCCTTCTTCTGGCCGTCCGACAGGCGATCGAAAGCAGCCTTGTCCTTGGTCGGGGATTCCTTGAACGCCTTGGCAATCGCGGCCTTCAGATCGTCCGGAAGTTCCGAATTATAGGCATAGGGCCCATTGATGATCGGCGCGGATTTATGGACGATCCGGAAATCGTCCTTCTTCATCGCCGTGCCGTCGGCATTCTTCAGCATGCCCTTGTGCAGCATCTGCGCCAGCGTGGAATCGTCGTCGTTGGTCCACTGGTTGGCGGCGACTTCGACCGTGCCCTGCGACAGCGCCAGCATGGCGTTCTCGTGACTGCCCGTGAAGACGACCTTGCCGAAATACGTATCGGCATCGGAGATGCCGAGCTTGTCGAGTTCGAAGCGCGGCACGTTGTTGCCCGACGTCGAGTTCGGATCGACCAAGCCGAGGTTCTTGCCTTTCAATTGATCGATGTTCTTGTAGGCGCTCGACGCCTTGACGAAGAACACCGAGTAATACCCCGTAGAGCCATCGGCGTTGATGTCGTTGGCGAAGGCGTCGGTCTTGACGCCGGTCAGCCGCGCGCGGGCGAACGAGGCCGAGCCGTAGCTGGCGATATGGATGTTGCCGGAGCGCTGTCCTTCGATGACGGCGGCGTAGTCATTGGCGATACGCAGCGTCACCTTCACGCCGAGTTCCTTGGAGAGGTACGCAATGAACGGGGCCCAGCGCTCGGTCACGCCCGAAGCGTTTTCCGCCGGCACGACGGCGAAGGTCAGTTCCGGATATTTGCCTTTCCAGTCCTGCGCCGAAGCTGCGGAGGCCGAGAACGCCAGCGCGGCGGCGCCGGCCAAAACGATGCGACGGTTGATCATGGTATGCCCTCTTGTTGTGGTTACGCTTTTTTCGGCCGTTCGCAGCTTTGCAAGCGGCCGCCCTATTACAG
>JBOHIT010000396.1:0-3916 GCA_050726155.1 Bradyrhizobium sp. | reverse complement strand
GCATTGCGCGGCTCGACCCGGCGGGATTGATCCCGCTTGTTGATGTTTGACGCCTCACGGCTTTAGTCTCCCCGCCGGAATTATGTTCCCGGTCGATGTGTGAGACCTTAGCCGAGCGATTTCCGTTTCGGCTTAAAAAGCCTGGTTAACCCATGGTCACCTGCCGCCTCCTTGCCCGCATGATTGACAAGAGCTTGGCGCGCATGATTGACGAGTCCTTGCGGACTTGCCGAAAATGATTGGCTTTTGACGCCGCAAAATGCTTGAAATCCCCGTGAATCAGGCACATCTGATGGGTCGGCTGATTTGCGTCCCAACCCGCCTCAATGTCAGGGATTTTGTTTGTGAACTCTTCACCATCAAAGACTTCGTCGGTTTCTTCGTCGGCGACTGCCGACCTGTTCGACCAATCCGCGCTTTCGACACTGGCGCGGCGGCTGGTCGAGGCCGCCAAGCGCGCCGGCGCCGATGCGGCCGATGCGGTCGCGGTGCGCGGCGTCTCGCAGGGCGTCGAAGTGCGCGACGGCCGCGTCGAGGAATCCGAGCGATCGGAAGGCGACGATGTCGGATTGCGCGTGCTGGTGGGGCAGCGCCAGGCCGTGGTCTCGACCAACGACATCAGCGGCGACGGCATTTCGAAGCTGGCCGAGCGCGCGGTGGCGATGGCGAAGGTCGCGCCCGACGACAAATATGTCGGCCTTGCCGACCCTTCACTGCTGGCGCGCGAGTTCGCCGATCTCGATCTACTCGATCGCACGGTTCCCACGACCGCCGAACTTGAACGCCGCGCAGTCGAGGCGGAAGCCGCAGCGCTCGCGGTCAAGGGCGTGACGCGGTCCGGCGGCGCGTCGGCCTCGAGCGGCATCGGCGGCATGGTGCTGGTGACCTCGACCGGATTCCACGGCTCTTATTTGCGATCGAGCCAGGGCATCTCGATGACGGCGATTTCAGGTGAAGGCACCGGCATGGAGCGCGACTACGACTATACGTCGGCGCCGCATGCCTCCGATCTCGCCGCACCCGCCAGCGTCGGTCGCAAGGCGGGCGAACGCACGGTGGCGCGCGCCAATCCGCGCAAGGTCGAGACCTGCAAGGTGCCTGTGGTGTTCGATCCGCGGGTATCCGGTTCGCTGGTCGGCCATCTCGTCGGCGCGGTCAACGGCGCCTCGATCGCGCGCAAGACCAGTTTCCTGAAAGATCGCATGGGCGAGCAGCTGTTCGCCAAGAACATTCGCATCATCGACGATCCGTTGCGGGTGCGTGGTTTGCGTTCGCAGACCTTCGATGCCGAAGGCGTCACGGTGAAGAAGCTCGCGATCATCGATGAAGGCGTGCTGACCTCGTGGCTGCTGGACACCGCCACCGCGCGCGAACTCGGGCTGGTCACGACCGGCCACGCGCATCGCGGCGTGTCGTCGTCGCCGTCGCCGGGCTCTTACAATCTGCATATGGAGGCAGGCGAGCCGACGCCGGCGGAATTGATATCCGACATCAAGCAGGGTTTTTACGTTACCGACCTGATCGGCTCCGGCGTCAATAGCGTGACCGGCGATTACAGCCGCGGCGCGTCCGGCTTCTGGATCGAGAACGGCGAGCTCACCTATCCCGTCAGCGAGGTGACGATCGCGGGTCACCTGTTCGCGATCTTCAAATCGCTGACGCCGGCCAACGATCTGGAATTCCGCTATGGCGTCAATGCGCCGACGGTGCGCATCGAGGGTTTGACGCTTGGCGGACGCTGATACGCTCGACGCCATCAAGGCGCGCGACGCCGCGCTGCTGACGGAGACGGTGCGGGAAGCGGGGGCGCTTGCGCTGTCGTTGTTTCGTACCGAGCTGAAGAACTGGACCAAGGGCGCGTCGTCGCCGGTGTCGGAAGCCGATATTGCCGTCAACGATCTCGTCGAAAGCCGGCTGCGCGGGGCAACGCCGGATTACGGCTGGCTGTCGGAAGAAAGCGCCGACGACGAAGCTCGTCTTGGCAAGCCGATGGTCTGGATCGTCGATCCGATCGACGGCACCCGCGCCTATCTGGCTGGACGCGAGGACTGGTGCGTGAGCATCGCGCTGGTCGCCGATGCGACGCCGGTGCTGGCGGCGGTGCTCGCGCCCGCGACCGATGAATTTTTCTTCGCGATCCGCGGGCGGGGCGCGACGCGCAACGGCAAGCCAGTTGTCGCGACCGCGGGCACCGATTTCGATTTTTCCCGCATGGCCGGACCCAAGCCGCTGGTGCAGCGGCTGAGCCCATCGTCGGATGAAATCACGCTGTTCCCGCGAATCGGTTCACTGGCGCTGCGGCTGTGCCGGGTCGCCGAAGGCAGCCTTGATGCGGCCTTTGCAGGTGGCCAAAGCCGCGATTGGGACCTTGCGGCGGCGAATTTGATCGTGCAGGAAGCGGATGGTAGGATGACCGCGCCCTCGGGGGACACGATTGAGTATAATCGCCGGGAGGTGACGCACGGGGTGCTGGTGGCAGCGGGACGTGATCGGCATGCACGCATTGTCGAGCATTTTCGAACCCGTCCGCTGCCCTGAACACCCGAAAACGCGTCACGGGTCGTCATGACACTCATCTTGCGATACAATTTGCTTGCCGGGCACCTCGTTAGGAAAAACCATCATGTCAGATAGTGCCCCACAGCAATTGCTTCATCTCGTGATCGGCGGCGAACTGACCGATCTCGAACACACCACGTTCAAGGATCTCGACCAGGTCGAGATCGTCGGCGTGTTTCCCAACTACGCAACTGCTCATGCGGCCTGGAAGGCGAAGGCGCAGCAGACCGTGGACAATGCCCACATGCGCTACTTCGTGGTTCATCTCCACCGGCTGCTCGATCCAGGTCAAGAAACAAAGCCTTCCCGTTGAAACGATTCTTTCGCGATTTGCTGCGCAGCCAGTGGGTTCAGCGCACGCTCGGCGTGCTTGCGGCCGAATATCTGCGGCTGGTCTGGCTGACCAACCGCTTCAGCTATGACCCGGCCAATGTCTACGACATCGTCGAACCGGAACAGCCGGCGATCTTCGCGTTCTGGCACGGCCAGCATTTCATGACCCCGTTCATCAAGACCAAGGAGAGCCATCGCGCCAAGGTGCTGATTTCGCGGCATCGCGACGGTGAATTCAACGCCATTGCGGCCGAACGGCTCGGGATCGGTACCATCCGGGGTTCCGGCGACCATGGCGGCGCCTTTCACCGCAAGGGCGGCGTCGGCGCATTCCGGGAGATGGTGCAGGCGCTGGAAGACAAATGGAACGTCGCGACCACTGCCGACGTGCCGAAGCGGGCGCGGGTCGTGGGTCTTGGCGTTATCATGCTGGCGCGGGAGTCCGGGCGGCCGATCCTGCCTTTCGCAATGGTGACCTCCAGGTTCATCCGGTTGAAAAATTGGGACTCTTCCACCATCAATTTGCCATTCGGCAGAGGTGCCGTGGTAGGCATTGACGCCGTGCACGTGCCGCCGGACGCCGACGCCGAGACCATGGAAATATTGCGCCAACAGGTAGAGACTTATCTCAACGAAGCGACCCGGCGCGCCTATGCAGCCGTCGGGCGTCCGGAGGCCGCCCTTGGCTGATCCGCTGCCGATGACGTTGCGCGTCTACCGGAAACTGTCGTTCGCGATGGTGCCGCTGGCGCCTGCGCTGATCAATCGGCGGCTGAAGCTCGGCAAGGAAGATCCGGCGCGCGTCGGCGAGCGCCGCGGCATGAGCGCCGACGTCCGCCCCGCCGGACCGCTGGTCTGGATTCACGGCGCCAGCGTCGGCGAGGTGCTGGCCTCGGCCGCCCTGGTCGAGCAGTTGCGGGCGCTGAACCTTCGCATTCTCCTCACCTCGGGCACGGTGACCTCGGCGGCGGTCGTCGCCAAGCGCTTTCCGCCGGACGTCATCCATCAATATGTACCTTACGAT
>JBOHIT010000395.1:0-9272 GCA_050726155.1 Bradyrhizobium sp. | reverse complement strand
TCGCAAGCCGTCGATCGACTCCGTCAGGTTGCCGACCTGTTCGGAGAGTTTACATGTATCGGCCTGCAGCGCGGCGACCAGACGGCGCACCGTCAGCAATTGATCCTGGACCACCTGCAGTTGGTCGATCGATTCCTGCTGGGTGGCTTCAAGGCCCTTGGTCTTCTCGACCAGTTGTTCAGATGCCTGCGCGGTACGCGCCTGCAACTGCCTGACCGCAACGACACGGTCGGTCTCGGGCGCCGTGCCGGTATAGCTGCGCCACACCGCGATCGAGCCGATGCCAAGCACGAGGACGACAAAGGCGGTGGCGGCGATCGCGATCGGCTGTACGCCGATACGAGCGATGGCACCGGAATTCCGGGGGGCTTCGATCATGAGCTTCAAATCCGGACGTAATTGAATGTTCCCAATTACCACAGGCACGGCGGCGCCGAAACCCGGGATTCGGCGGGTTGCGACGGGATTACGGGTAAAACTTCAACGATTCCCGACTTTTGCTCCGCAAAATGCCGGTTTTGCGTCGTAAAATGGCATTCAACGGCATCGGCGTCCGGCCACACGCTCTACGACGGCCGATGCAGATGTGTGCGGATAAATTGCCCCGCGCTCGCCAGCGCGCGGCGACCGTCTTCCAATCCGGCGTTCCAGACCGGCCACGCGTGGATCATGTGCGGCCAGATTTCGAGCCTGACCTCGATGTCATGAGCGCCGGCGGCCTCCGCCAGCCGCGTGGCATCCGCCAGCAACGTTTCGGCCGAACCGACCTGGATCAGAAACGGTGGGAAGCCCGCAAGGTCGGCAAACAGCGGCGAGATCAGCGGATCCGTGCGATCGATCGGGGACGGTGCATAGGCTTCCGCGAGCTCGGCGAGGTAGGCCCGGTGAATTAGCGGGTCGATCGCGTCCCTGGAATCGAGCGTTGCTCCCGACATGGTGAGATCAGTCCAGGGCGAGACCAGCCAGGCGCAGCCGGGCAACGGCTCGCCGGCCGCACGCAACCGGCTGATCAGCGCGAGCGTGAGATTGCCGCCGGCGCTGTCGCCGCCGACCGCGATGTTTTCAGCGGATATGCCCTGCTCGCGCAGGAAGCGCCACGCCGCGAGCGCGTCCTCATGCGCGGCAGGATAGGGATGTTCGGGCGCGCGCCGGTAATCGATCGCGAGCGTGCGCGCCTGTGCGGCGCGACCCGCTTCCGTGACCATCCGGCGATGGCTGACAATCGAGCCGGAGCAATAACCGCCGCCATGGAAATACAGCAGCACGCGCGATGGGTCGCTGCCGGGTGCGAGCGACCACTCGCCCGGCACGCCATCGCAATCGACCGCTTCAAGTTTGATGTCCGCGGCGGGCGGCCATGTCGATCCGACTTCGTCGAGCCGCTGGCGCCGTTCCGACCAACCGACCGGTCGCGGCTTCGAGCCCAGAAGCGCGCGGATGGCGTCGATCTCGTGATGAGGCAAGGTCGGTTCTCCCTGAAAGAGAGCCGTCATCATCTCACATCTCGAGGTCCACAAAAAGTTGCGGCCAGCCTTTGGGGGAAGGCTGGCCGCGCGCGAACCGGTCTGGGACGGGGAGGGGTGGGGATGTGACCGGGTCGCGGGTTCGTAGATTCCTTGTTTCGTTAGCGATCGCGAGAACTGGCGGTCGAGACCGCGGGACGGTTGTCACCGAGCGAGACCCAGACGTTGGGGTCGCTCTGCGACTGACGCTTGACGAAGCGGTAGCCGGTCTCGGTCCAGGCCAGGACGTTTTCGTTCTGGTTGTCGAGCACGTACTCGCCCTTGTCGCTCTTGACCGTCAGCACCGCATGACCTTCGCCCTTCTTGTCGCGCACCACCGTGATCAGCAGTGCTTCGCGCGGCCAGCCGGCGTCGATCAGCATCTTGCGCTTCAGCAGCACATAGTCTTCACAGTCGCCGTAGCCGTCCGAAGGCAACGACCATTTCTCGATCACACCCCAATGATCGATGTCGGTGATCGGCTTGATGGTCTCGTTGACCCACTTGTTGACCCTCAGCAAATCCCGCCATGCCGTCTGCGACATCACGATGTCCCGCGGCTGAGATGTGCCGCCGCGGCAGTCGCCGGGATTCTCGGCGCAAAATTCGACCCAACCGATCGGCGAACGCGTGGTATCGCCAAGGCTGGCATAGAGCGCGTCACCGGCTTTCGCCGAGACGCTCATTCCCAGCAGGATGGCGGCAACCGCCAATCCTTTCCCCTGTCCCCTGAACAACATTGTGGCCCCCGTTTCTTGTTGGGACCATTTTTCGCACAAACGTTTTGCGCCGCCGCTAAGTACGCCAAGTACATTTGACGCGAATACAAGTAAAAGACGCCGCGAATTCGATCTATACTTGAATCAAATTCGACTAAAATTTGAAACAACTGCAATTGATTCAAATTTTAGGCATTAACGCGCCACACGCTGCGGCAGTTGCAGATGTGGCCGCAAAAGTTCCCGGCGTTAACCGGCTTTGGCAGGCGTCAGAATGCGAAAAGGCGGCATCCGGCAACGCGGATACCGCCTTTTGGGGTCAGGAAATCGGGGTTTTGGCCGGCTTGCGCTTTACCGCGCGGTAACCGCGTCTTCGAGCGTATCCGCGTTTTGCTCGTGGACGAATTCGAGGGCGAAGCCTTCCTCGAGATTTCGCACGACGCGGGACTGCACCTTGCCCAGCATGACCAGCGATTTGAGCGGCGGGCGGTTCTCCGCGGCAATCGCCGCACCCGACGCCGAGAGGTCGATGATCCGGCAGGTCATTTTGCTGCCGTCTTCGAGCGTGAGCAGCGCGATCGGGTTACGTGGCACGATACGGTCGTGGCGGCGGTCTTCCGGCAGATTGAGGATATCGCGGTTGGCGAGCCAGGTGAGTTGGGCGGCGAGCTTGTCGCGCTTGCGCGCGGTCGCGCCCACGGTCATGGCAAAACCGTTGTCGATGATGCGGGTGATCTTGCCCTCAACCCGGCCGATATGGTCGAGATAGGCGATCACGCGGTCGCCGACATTGCCGATGCCGGGCGCCAGCAGGGCCAATCCGCCCGGCGACATATTGATGATCTGGCAGGGAAATTCGCGCCGGTCCGGAAGCATGTAGCGGCCGAGCAGGTGGACCTTGACGCGCTGGAAGCGCCGTCGCTCCTGCGCGACCGGGACACTGGACTTTTTTTGCGCAAACGACATTCTTCGCCACCCGACGTCCGGCCCTTCGGAGTCAGGAAGACCCTAAGGCCGACAGGGTTAACGATGTGTTATCGGCGGTTGCATCAAGTGTGGGCATCAAGCGGAGTGTGTCCGTCGTGGCGCTGCAATCCGGTTGAACACCCACAGCAGCAGCGGGCAGGCCAGCACGATGGCCGCGCCGAAGTCGAATGCGGTGGCTGAGGTGCCGGACCATTTGGCGAGACTGCCCCCGATGACAGGTCCAAGCATCATCGCGGCGTAATAGACGGTGTAGAACAAGCCCATGCCGATGGCGCGGGTGGACGGCTGAAGCGCCCGCGCCGGCAGGCTCATGATCGGTCCCGCCGGCGGGCCGGCGAACAACCCGAGGCCGATGGCGACCAGCACCACCGCATCGTTGCGCGGCAGCGTCAGCATTAGTAACGCGAACAGAATGCTGGAGGCGACCAGGATGAGTTGCGGCCGCCCGGTTCGATCGGCCATCCATCCGCCAAAGGGAACGGACAACACCGCAAGCCACAACACGATACTGATGGCCGATCCGGCCGTCGTGATCGACCAGCCGCGCTCGACCAGCAATGACGGGCCGAAGCTGAATATGGTCGCAAAGCCGACATTGAAGAAACCCCAGATCAGGCCGGCGGCGATCACGGCCATCACCGTGCGGCGATCGAGCCGGGCCGACGTGACCGCTGTCGCCGCGGCGTTGGGCGGCGGCTGATAGGTTGCGGCAAGCAGGACGATGCCGATCGCGATCGACGCCGTCACGGCAAGATAGACCGTGCCGATGCCGTACGCCGTGCCGATCGCGGGCAAAGTGAGCAGCGAAATCGCAATGCCGGCCGGCCATGAGTTGACGAAGATCGCCATCGCGGTGGCCATCTCCTTGCCGGCAAACCAGTCCGCAATCATCTTCGACATCTGGACATTGAGCAGCACGCCGCCGGCGCCTGCGACCAGCCGTCCGGCCATCTGCACATTCCATGAATCAGACAGCGCCATCGCCAGGCCGCCGATCAGCATCAGGGTGAGGGCGGCGAGCACGGTGCGCTTGTCGCCGAACCTTTGCCCGATCGCGCCACCCGGGAACGCAAGGGCGACGCCCGGCGTGAAATACAATCCGATCAAAAGTCCGATGTCGGCGAGGCTGACGCCGAACTGGGTCCCGAGCAGCGGCGCGACCGCGGCGACGCTCTGAAATTGAAAGGCCATGGTGAGGCGGACGACGAACAGGACGGCAAGAATGCCCCAGCGATTGCTCACGCCTCACTCCCAAAAGATGTCGTCAGGAATTGTCGTGCACTCTCAGACCGCGCACGCCATGTCTCAACGCGCGCACGCGGTCTCACGCGTTGCTGCGACGCCGCTATTTCTGAACCAGTTGATTGAGATCCTGCTTGATCGAGTTGAGCAGCGATTCCAGCCGTTCCGGTCTGAACGCCGGTTGCTCCGGCGACGCCGCGCGAACGGGGTGCTCTGCGATCGTGCTTTGAGCGGGCTTCTCGGCAATCGCGGACTTCGCGGCAATCGCAGACTTCGCGGCAATCGCAGACTTGGCAGTAATCACGGGCTTCTCGGGGAAGACATGTCGCGCCGGTCGATCCGGAAAAACCGACCGAACGGGCTCCTCGGCCTGCGCGCCGGCCTCGACGAACTCACCGTGCAAAACATCCTCGCGCCGTCCCATCAACCACAGGACCGCCCAATAGGATATCGCCAGCAAAATGACACAGAAAATACTGATCTCAAACATCGCTCACGTCCAATCGCGGCAGTATCCCGGGAAAGGCCGTTTTCGGTCAAGACCGCCGAAAGCGATTGTTTGTCAGTGCGTTGTTTGGGTACCATCATCATTGATGCGGTGCCGGGCCAGGCCGGCCAAAATTTCGCGGGAGGGAAGCGATGCCGGGAGTAAAGCGAGAACGCGACGATGGCGTGGGCGTGCTGACGCTGGATGAGCCTGCGACGCTGAACGCGATGACGCCGGACCTGCTCGGCGATCTCGCCATCGCCATCGCAGAAATGACCGATGACCCCGAGGTCCGGGCGCTGGTCCTGACCGGCGCCGGCCGTGGCTTTTGTTCCGGCCAAAATCTCAAGGCCGCGGCGATCCTCGGCGACGACATTGTCGATGGGGTGATGCGTTATTACTGGCCGACCTTCAAGGCGCTGCGCGAATGTCGCGTGCCGATCGTCGTCGCCGTCAACGGCGTCGCCGCCGGCGGCGGCTTCAGTCTCGCGATGGCCGGCGATGTGATCGTCGCGTCCCGCTCGGCGAGCTTCATTCAGGTGTTCAGCCGGATCGCGCTGGTGCCCGATCTCGGTTCGACCTGGCTGTTGCCGCGCCTCGTCGGCCGGCAGCGTGCGCTCGAACTGATGCTGATGAATGAGCCGCTCTCGGCCGAATTGGCCAAGGAATGGGGATTGGTCCGCGAAGTGTTCGATGACGCCGCACTTGGTGACGGCGCGCTGGCGCTGGCGCGCAAGCTTGCGAATGGTCCGACGCGGGCGCTGGTGGCGACGCGCCGCCTGCTCGAGGAGAGCGAGCACGCAAGCTATGCCGATCAGTTCCGGCGCGAAATCGAGACCCAGGCCGACATACGCAAAAGCGCGGATGCGCTGGAAGGGCGCAATGCGTTTCTTGAAAAGCGCGCCGCGCGGTTCAGCGGCCGGTAATCCCTTCATAGACCATGAAGCCGCGGGCGATGGCGAGCTTGCGCAAGGCGCGGGGAACGAGTTTCTCCGGCCGGTGCAAATAACGCCACGACGTCAGCTTGAAATCCTTCAGCGTGCCGAGATCGCCCTCGAAGGGCGCCAGCAGGCCGGTGAGGCTGATCGGCGTGTGGGCGCGATGGTTGAACGGCAGTAGCAGTAGTTCCAGATGCGCAGGCCTGCCGTCTTCCGAGGTAGCGGTGATACCGGCGATCGCGGCCAGCATTTCTTCGGCGACGTAAGTCACGACGTCCTCGATCTCGCGGCGGCTCTCGGGCGCAAACAGCTCGGAGAAACTGCTGTCCTTGACGTCGCGGCCGAGCAGGGCGGAAACCCGGGTGCCGGCGACGCGGAATGGAAAGCCGGCCTCGTTGTCGCAGGACAGCACGAAGATGTCGCCGAGCAGCTCGCGCACCGCGCTCGGCTCGATTTCGCTGCGTTCAGGTGCGCGCGCATGGCCCCGTTTTGCGTCCCAATAGGCGAAAAACTGACGGCTCGATGGATGTTTCATTCTTTGGCCTTGCCTAGCCCGTGGCTCGACGGGACACATCTGTCCCGATTTTGCGCACGCGCTATCCCTTGGTTGTTGTGCAGGACAGGCATTGCAGCGTCCATGCCGCGGACGCGGTTTGGCCGCTTTGGCGGCGGCTTTGCGTTGTTAACGTTAAATTCACTATAGATTTTAAGAGATCGGTAACCGGCGTGTCGTGCTCAGGCGTTCCCGTGCTTGTTCGACCCGGCGCGAGGATTGTGATCCGCAAGCTGGCCTTACAGATGTCCGTGGCCGCCGTGTTAACGCTAATTTAACTATGAGGTTGGTGATCCCGACGGCACCCTGCATAGAGTGGAACGCATCGGATCGCGCCGGCTTATCTCCAGGTTACCGGCTCGGTTGGTACACAGGTGGCGTCAAACAGTTTGGTCATCGCGCGGGGAGGGGTGGGGATGTGTCCCTGGCCCTGGGCGCGAAAAGATCGGCACGAGTGAGGGAGGACGTTCTCAGCGTCCTCCCTTTTTCTTTGGCCACTTAACTGGATTCTCGTGTCCCGGACGCGGTGCAGCGCGTCTTCGCGGTGCACCGCAGAGCCGGGACCCATCTCGGCCGTCACGAATTGAGCTGATCCGTCAAATCCCGCCAATCCGGATTGAGCTTCTTAATCAACTCGACCTTCCAGGCTCGCCGCCAGCGCTTCAATGAATGCTCGCGTGCGCGGGCTTCCAGAATGGTGTCGTACGCCTCGAAATAGACAAGCCTGTCGACGCTGTATTGCCGCGTGAAGCCGGGAGCCAGCTTGGCTTTGTGCTCAGCAACGCGCCGGGCTAAATTGTTCGTGACGCCGATATACAACGTCCCGTTTCGTTTGCTCGCGAGGGTGTAGACGAAAAAGGGCGTATCCATGCGGCTTTACCGGATGCGGGCATAAGCTGGGACAGTCTTGCAAGATCGAGGCGTTCTGCCAATTCCGTGGGTCCCGGCTCCGCGGTGCACCGCTAAGGAGCGCTGCACCGCGTCCGGGACACGAGCGCTGGGTCTAGCCGCGGATTGTGCACTTGCACAGTGCGGGCAAAGCCGCCTATCTGGGCCGAAGTTTCCCCAAAGCCGCTGTCTGAGGTCGTGGCCCCCTTGGAATCCCCGCCTGAAACCCCGCCGGAAGGCCCGCGAGAGCCGATCCTGACCCTGCCGGCCGTGCTGACGGCCTATGTCGCGCTGATCGCAGCCATTCACCTGCGGGTGTTGCTGCCGCCGGAACTCGAGAACTGGACTATCGACGTTTTCGGATTCATCCCGAAGCGCTACGACGCGACGCTGCTCGATATCACCTTTCCGGGCGGCGCGGGTGCCAAGGTCTGGACCTTCATCACCTATTCGCTGCTGCACGCCAATCTCGCCCATATCGGATTCAACGTGCTGTGGTTGCTGCCGTTTGGCAGCGCGCTGGCGCGCCGGTTCGGCACGTTCAGATTTTACCTGTTCATGGCGGTGACGGCCGCGGCCGGCGCGCTTGCGCATCTACTCACCCATGAGCATGCGATCGCGCCGATGATCGGCGCCTCGGCGTCGGTGTCCGGCGCCATGGCCGCCGCCATTCGCTTTGCCTTTGTGCAGGGAAGCTTCCTCTCGTTCAGCAGGGGCGATGCGGACGCCGCGGCGAAGGTTCCGGCGCTGTCGCTCGGTCAGGCGTTCCGCGACACGCGCGTGCTGGGATTTCTCGCCGTCTGGTTCGGCGTCAACATCATCTTCGGCGTCGGATCGATTTCGATCGGCGCCGACGGTGGCAGTGTCGCCTGGCAGGCGCATATCGGCGGATTTCTCGCTGGCCTGATGCTGTTTTCGCTGTTCGATCCGGTGCCGAGGGTGGCGTTGCATGCTGCAGATGCGTCATCGTCCGACGAGCAAGACCAAACCTGATTGCCGCGTCTGATCGTCGCTTGCGGCGCAGGTTGATTTCATCCATCATCTTCATATGTCGTGATGCAGGAACAAGCCCGCTGGCATGCAAGACAGCCGAGCTATTTGACCGCGCCTGAAACCAAGGCCCTTGAGAAACCAAGGCTCTTGAAACCAAGGCTCTTGAAACGAATTCGGCGCGGTACTGCTGATTGAAGACTCGCGAACAAGTCGAGCCCCCAAGGGGGTGCGAACGATTCAGGGAGGCGACAATGACGGTACGTGCAATTCTCGATACCAAAGGCCATGAGATCCTGAGCGTCGAACCGGATGCCCGGCTTTCGGCCGCGGTGAAACTCCTCGGCGAGCGCAAGATCGGCGCCGTGCTGGTGATGAGCCAGGGGCGCCTCGAAGGCATTCTCTCGGAGCGTGATATCGTTCGCGTGCTCGGTGAGCGCGGCGCGAAGGTGCTCGATGAGCCCGTCAGCGACGTCATGACGCGCAAGGTGGTCAGTTGCCGGCAGTCCGACACGGTCAGCGGCATCATGGAAATGATGACGCTCGGCAAGTTCAGGCATCTGCCTGTCCTTGAGGATGGCAAGGTGGTCGGCCTGATCTCGATCGGCGACATCGTCAAATGGCGGGTCAGGGAATTCGAGACCGAGCAGGAAGCGCTGCGCGACTACATCAAGACCGCCTGATTCCTATTCTTTCGGAATTATTCTTTCTCTTGCGCGGCCTTGTCGGCGGCGGCGCCGGCATCGCTGGCCTGCGGCGCCAGAATGTGGATCGCTTCCTGGATGGAATCGATCGCGCGTTCGGCGGCGCGCGCGCCGTGGGCGATCAATTCGTCGGCGCGGTGAAAATCGAACCAGCCGATCTGGCCGACCCGCGGCGAGATCAATAGATCCGGCGGATCGCCGGCCAGCCGCGCGCGGGTGATGCGATCCTGCATGATGTTGAAGGCATCCACCATGACGGTGG
>JBOHIT010000394.1:0-42311 GCA_050726155.1 Bradyrhizobium sp. | reverse complement strand
GGACACTTCGCTGGATGTGTCGCGGTGGGGAGCTCTGGAACTCAACTGCCGCCCCGAATTACCGGCAACCACGGGCGTTTCGATCATCCAGCATCCGGATGGAGGTTTCAAACAGATTGCGATCGCGGGGAATGTCATTTCTGGAAGTGATCTCAAATCTCTTCGCTACGTCACCAGCACGATGCAAGGATCGAGCGGTGCACCGGTGTTTGATGATGATTGGCGCGTTCTCGCGCTTCATCAAGGTGGAGGAGCCTGGTCGGAGGAGCAGAGCCGCTACCTGAATAACAGCGGCATTCGATTCTCCGCCATTTGTGCGGATTCTATTCTTGCCGCCGAGTTCTCTTAGGCGTGGATCTTTAAAGCGGCGTCTTGGCCCGCACAAGCACGCGATCCAGCAGACGTTCTTCCTCTACGAGCCCGGCGGCAACCGCGTCGAAGTCGCCAACGCCGGCGCCCGCCTCATCCTGGCACCGGATTGGAAGCCGATCGTGTGGACCGAAGAAAAGCGCAAGAAAGGGCAAGCGTGGGGGCTGAAGACGATGGAGTCGTTTCATGCCCATGGAACGCCGCCGGTGTGAGGGGGCGGAAATGGTGGCTGGGGAACTAGGATTCGAACCTAGACAAACAGAGTCAGAGTCTGTTGTGCTACCGTTACACCATTCCCCAAGAATTGCTCAATGACTTCAATCGCTTAGATGTCATTTTGGCAATTGGCAGCGGCCGAATTCCAAGAATCCAGCGAACTGGCGCCCTTCTACTCGCTACCATCAGCCCTTGGCAAGCGTGCGGGGAAGGCGTTGTTGCAAGGGGGGCCCCCAAACCGAGGGGTCATTTGTCGTGCGGCTCGGCCGCAGTCAGGGCCGGCCGCATGAGCCTCTCGTTCGAAGAGCTGGATTTCCGCCCGACGTCGATGGGTGTGCTCAGCCTGAGGCGCCGGCGGCGGCCGATGTCCGATGTCGATATCTATGAAATCAAGCTCGGCGACGAGTTCCTGATGTCGAGCCAGTACACCAAGGCCGAGATCGAACTGGCCCATCTCGGGCTGGCGGCGCTCGGGCGAGCCGACCTCGATGTGGTGGTTGGCGGCCTCGGCCTCGGCTACACCGCGGGTGCTGCGCTCGAAAACGCCCGCGTGCGATCCCTGATCGTGGTGGACGCGCTCGCCGAGGTGATCGAATGGCACGAGCAGGGCTTGCTGCCGCTCGGCAAACAGCTCACCGGCGATGCGCGCTGCCGCCTCTTCAACGGCGATTTCTTCGCGATGGCAGCGTCTGCCGACGGCTTCGATCATCATTCGCCGGGCCGCCGCTTCGATGCGGTGCTGCTGGACATCGATCACTCGCCGCGAAACCTGCTGCATCCGCACCATGCGGCGTTCTACGAGCCGGAGGGGATTGCCCGGCTGGCGGGCCATCTCAATCCCGACGGCGTTTTCGCACTGTGGTCGAACGATCCACCCGACGCTGCGTTCGAGCGCGTGCTGGCCGGCGTGTTTGCAATTTCGGATACGCATGTCGTGACCTTCGACAATTGGCGCGGCGATCACGACGCCAGCAACACCGTCTATGTCGCGGTCAAGGCCTGACTGCCCACCTTCGAGGCAACCGCCGCCCCGGCCTCCGATTGATGGGAGGGGGCGCGTGTGCGCTGCAATCGGCCGGTAACTTGCCGATGCCAACCGGCCATGCAATGCTTGCGCTACCAAAAACAACGCCGGGGCAGTGAAGCCCGGCGTATCCAGGGCCTCGACAATGGCCCGGCACCGGGTGGGACCTTTCGGAGATTTCAAAATGAGATTGAAGCATGTTGTTGGGCTGCTTTCTGCCGCCGCGATGTCGGTGGTGCTCGCCGGCGCGGCGTCGGCCCAGGAAAAGACCGTCAAGATCGGCGTGATCTTTCCCCTGAGCGGTAACGCGGCGAGTGCCGGCGTGCACGGCAAGGCCGCGATCGAAACCGCGGTCGAGATCATCAACACCGGCAACCCCGGGCTCGGCAATCTGCCGGTCACGAAGAATGCCGGTCTCAAGGGCCTCGGCGGCGCCAAGGTCGAAGTGGTATTCGCCGACAACCAGGGCACGCCCGCGGCCGGGCAGAACCAGGCGCTTCGCCTGATCACCGAAGAGAAGGTGGTGGCGCTCACCGGCGCCTATCAGTCCGGCATCACGGTGACCGCAAGCGCGATCGCCGAGAAATACGGCATTCCCTTCGTCAACGGCGAGTCGGTGGCCGCCAACCTCACCGAGCGCGGCTTCAAATGGTTCTTCCGGACCACGCCGGTGGCGGGCGACTTCGCAAGAATCTATCTCGACTTTCTCAAGGAGATGAAAGGCGCCGGGCAAAAGGTCGACAACATCGCGCTGGTGCATGAAAACACCGAATACGGCACATCCGTTGCGAACGTGATCACGGCGCTGTTCAAGGAGAACGGTCTGCCGATCGCCCAGGACATCGCATACTCGGCCAATACCACCGACCTCCAGAGCCAGGTGCTGCAGCTCAAGGACAAGAAGCCGGACGTGGTCATCATGATCAGCTACACGTCCGATGCGATCCTCTATGCCAAGACCTTCCAGGCGCTGGACTACAAGCCGCCGATGATGATCGCCGATAACGCCGGCTTCTCCGATCCGTCGACGCTGAAGACGGTCGGAAAGTCGATCCAGGGCATCTTCAACCGCTCGTCGTTTGCGATTGGTGCTGCGGGAACGCCGACCTACCTGATCAACGAAATGTACAAGAAGAAGAGCGGCGGCGACGATCTCGACGATACCGCCGCCCGCCAGATGCAAGGCTTCTTCGTGCTGGTCGATGCGATCGACCGCGCCGGCTCGACCGAGCCCGCCAAGATCCAGGCGGCGCTGAAGGCCACCGACCTCAAGCCCGACCAGTTGATCATGGGCTACAAGGGCGTGAAGTTCGATGAAAAGGGCCAGAACATTCTTGCCGCCGGCCTCGTGATCCAGCTTGAAGGCGAGAATTATGTTCCGGTCTGGCCGAAGCAACTGGCCAAGACGGCGCCGGTGTTTCCCTACAAGGGCTGGTAGAAATCACAAGGGGCGGGGCGTCAGTCCCGCCCTTGTCGCTTCATTGCTTCGTCAACGCCGACGTTCAACCCGCAAGCCGCTGACATGTCCTCCATCCTCGTTCAGGTGATCGTCGGCGGCCTGTTGCTCGGCGCAGTCTACGCACTGTTCTCGTCCGGCCTCACGCTGATCTGGGGCATGATGAACATCGTCAATTTCGCCCATGGCGATTTCGTCATGCTCGGCATGTATGTCGCGCTCGTGGTCTGGACGGCGTTCGGTGTCGGACCGTTCGTCGGCGCGCCGGTGGCGGCGCTGGTGCTGGCGACGGTCGGCATCATTGTCTATTTCGGGCTGATCCGCAGCGTCATGAAGGGGCCGATGCTGGCCCAGATTCTCGGCACCTTCGGCCTCGCGCTGTTGTTGCGCTACTCGGTGTTCTGGGGCTTTGGCGCCAACTTTCTCACCTTGCCGGGCGATCTCGTCGGCGGCACCTATGATGTGCTCGGCATCAAACTGCAGGCGTCGCGCCTGCTGGCCGGTGTCGTCGCGCTGCTGGTGACGCTCGGATTACATTTGCTGCTGACGCGTACGTCGCTCGGCTCGAAGATGCTGGCGGTGTCGGAGGATGCTACCGCGGCGCAGCTGATGGGGATCCGTCCCGACAGCATGCAGGCCATCGCCTGGGCGATCGCGGCCGCGGCGACCGGCCTTGCCGGCGCGCTGATTGCGACGTTCTTCTATATCGCGCCGACGGTCGGCGAGACGCTCGGCATCGTCGCCTTCGTCACGGTGTCGCTGGGTGGTTTCGGCAGCGTGCCGGGCGCGCTGGTCGCGGGGCTCCTGATCGGCGTCATCGAGTCGGTGTCGGCGTATCTGATCGGCGGCGTCTACAAGGACATCGTGGTGTATTCGCTGTTTCTTTGTTTCCTCTGGTTCCGGCCGCAAGGCCTGATGGGCAAGATGTGATGCGGCGTTTCATCTGGCCTCTCGTCGCGCTCGCACTTGTCATCATCTATCCCTTGGTGTTCGCGACCCCGTTCCAGCAGCGGCTTGGCGCCTTGATCCTGCTCTATGCGATTGCGGCGTCGGCATGGAACATCGTCGGCGGCTATGCCGGCCAGGTGTCGGTCGGGCATGTCGTGTTCTTCGGCTGCGGCGCCTATGCCGCGATGGCCGCGTATTCGCATTTCGGGCTGGCGCCGATGGTCGGGATTCCCGTCGGCATCGCCGCCGCCGTGCTGATTGCGGCCGTGATCGGGGTGCCGACGCTGCGGCTGTCAGGGCACTATTTCAGCATGGCGACGATCGCGGTTGCCGAACTTGCCCGGCTGATCGTGACCAACGTCGAAGTTCTCGGTGCCGCCGTCGGTCTCTCCGGCCCGACCGTGCCGCGCACCGTGTTCGATCTCTCCTTCATCTCGGCACTGCCATATTATTATCTGTTCCTGACCGTGCTGCTGATTACGCTCGGGATCACCTGGTGGATGACCAACAGCCGGATGGGATTTTATTTGCGGGCGATCAAGGACTCCGAACGCGCCGCGCGTTCGCTCGGCGCACCGGCAAGTCGTACCAAGCTTTATGCGTTCATGCTCAGCGCCGGGCTGACCAGCGTCGCCGGCGCGCTCTATGCGATGATGTTCGGCTTCGTCGATCCGGAATCCGGCCTCGGCATCCTGATCTCGGTGAAGATACTGATCATGGCAGCACTTGGGGGCGCCGGGCTGTTGTTCGGGCCGCTGGTGGGTGCGGCGATCCTGGTGCCGCTGGAGGAAATCTCCAACAATTTGCTTGGCGGCAAGGGGGCAGGGCTCACCTTCGTGGCCTACGGCGCCATCATCGTCATTATCGCGCGCTTCCAGCCCGGCGGCATTCTGGCGCTGATCAACCGGCTGTGGGCCAAGCGCAAGGCGCCTGAAGTTCCAGCCGCAGGGGCACTCAATGCTCCTTGAGGCCCGCGACATCACAAAAGCCTTCGGCAGCTTCAAGGCGGTCGATGCCGCCAGCGTCACGCTGCAGCAGGGCGACATCCTCGGCCTCATCGGTCCGAACGGCGCCGGCAAGTCGACCTTCTTCAACTGCCTGACCGGCGACCTGGTCTCGACGTCGGGCAAGGTGCTGTTCGAAGGCCACGACATCACCGCCATGACGCCGGAGGCGCGGGCCCATCTCGGTCTGGCGCGGACCTTCCAGGTGCCGCAGACCTTCGAGGGCATGACGGTGCTGGAGAATGTGATGATCGGCGCATTCCTGCGCACGCCGCATCGCGCCGAGGCCGAGAAAAAAGCCTGCGCGGTGCTGGAGCGCGTCGGCATGAGCCGGTTGGCGGATGCGCCGGCACGTTCGCTCGGCACGCCCGGCCGCAAGCGGCTGGAGATCGCGCGTGCGCTCGCGACCGAGCCGAAAGTGCTGCTGCTCGATGAGGCCATGGCCGGCCTGACCCAGCGCGAGGTGCAACTCGCGATCGATCTGGTGCGCGACATCCATCGCTCCGGCATTACGCTCGTGATCGTCGAGCACATCATGGAAGTCATCATGTCGCTGGCGAGCCGGGTGGTCGTGTTCCATCAGGGCAAGGAAATCGCGCGCGGCAGCCCGCGCGAGGTCACCGCCAATCCCGCCGTCATCGCCGCCTATCTCGGCACCCGCGCCGCCAAGGCCGCGGCCGGCCATACGCCGATCGAGCTGATGGGCGGGCCCGTGACATGAGCGGATTGTTGCTCCGGATCGAGCATCTCGAAGTCCGCTACGGCGACCTGATCGGCGTCTCCGACGTATCGCTTGAAGTTCCCCAGGGTAGCGTGGTCGCGCTGCTCGGCTCCAACGGCGGCGGCAAGACCACGGTGCTCAACGCCATTGCCGGGCTGATCCCGGTACATTCGGGATCGACCAGCTTCAACGGCGAGGAAATCGGCGGGCAGACCGCGTTTGCGATCGTGCGCAAGGGGCTGGCGCTGTCGCCGGAAGGCTGGCGGCTGTTCGTGCAGCAAAGCGTCGAGAATAATCTCATGCTCGGCGCCACGCCGCTGCGCGACAAGGCGCGCACGGCGACGCTGCTGGAGCGCGTTTACGCGATCTTTCCAAAACTGAAGGAGCGGCGTACCCAGCGCGCCGGCACGATGTCCGGCGGCGAGCGGCAGATGCTGGCGGTCGGCCGCGCGCTCATGAGCGACCCGAAGTTGCTGATGCTGGACGAGCCCTCGCTCGGTCTCGCGCCGACGGTCGTGGAGTCCATGTACGAGACGTTCGGGCGGCTGCACCGCGAGGGGTTGACGATCCTGCTCGCGGAACAGTCGATCGAACTGGCGCTGGAGGTCTCCGACTTCGCAACCGTGCTGCAGGTCGGCAAGAGCGTGCTGTCCGGCACCGCCGCTGCGCTGGCGCAGGATCCGCAGGTGCAGAAGGCCTATCTCGGCGGGTGAATTGTAGGGTGGGCAAAGGCGCTCTTGCGCTGTGCCCACCATCTAAATCATCATTTGGAATGGTGGGCACGCTTCGCTTTGCCCACCCTACGCAATCTTTCCCCGGGCGCCTTCATCTCCGCCTGCAACGTCCGCAGCAAGCAATCACCAAGCCTTACCTCGATCTCGCGGTCATGGATCGACAGCGGTCCGGGATTGTTGAGGATGGCGTTCACCAGCGTTCCCAGCACGACCTGAAAGCCGAAGGCGATGCCACGCGTTTTGGCCGCCTTGCGGCCCTTGCCCATCGCGGGCAGCAGCAACGGCGTGGCGCGGGCGGTGGTGGCGCGGGCGAGGCCCTTGAACGTGGTCCAGCGGTCAGGGCGCGTATCGTCATGCTGGAGTGCCGCTCGCAACACGCCTTCGTGCTTTCGAATCCAGCCGATGATTCCGGTGACCAGGAAATGGCAGCGCTCGGCGAGACCCGCATCGTTCAAAGGCGCGTCGGTGGACATGTCAGACAGCATGCGCTCGCCGTCGCGCGCGGCGAGCTCAATCAGGGCGTTGAAGTAAGCGTCCTTGCTTTCGAACCGGCTGTAGAACGCGCCGACGGTGGCGCCGACCTTCTTGCAGAGGGCGTCGATCGACAGTTCCGCGAGACTATGGGTCCGCAGCAATTCGGCGCCGGCCTCGAGCAGGGCGGCGGTGGTGGCGCGGCTGCGCTTCTGCCGCGACGGGGTAACGCCAGGCAGGTCGAAATCGGCCGGTCGGGGCTGCATCTAGATATTGCATCCTTGCGCAAACTAACCATAATGATAATTCGGATTATGATTTTTGGCAATGTGTATTGCGTGGGGTCCGGTGAACCAGCGGAAGCAACCGCGGTCGCCGTTTCAAGGGAGGCAGGCATGGCTGCAGGCAACGCGACGCCATTCGGTGGCACCATCGACAAAACGGTCGCGGGCTCCAAGCCGTGGTGGCCGGCGGCGGTCAAGCCGCCGGAGGGCGCGCCCAACATCCTCGTCGTGCTGTTTGACGATGTCGGCTTTTCCGATTTCGGCTGCTACGGCTCGCAGATCAGGACGCCGACCATCGACAGGCTCGCCGCCGAAGGCCTGCGCTATTCTGGCTTCCACACCACCGCGATGTGCTCGACCACGCGGGCGGCGCTGCTCACCGGGCGCAACCATCACTCGGTCGGCGTCGGCTGCCTTGCGAATTTCGACTCCGGTTATCCCGGTTACCGCGGCAAGATCGCGCGCGAAGCGGGGACGCTGGCGGAAATGCTGCGCCCGCACGGCTATCGCAATTACATGATCGGCAAATGGCACGTGACGCCGCTGACCGAGAGCGGCGCGACCGGACCGTTCGACGGCTGGCCACTCGGCCGCGGTTTTGATCGCTTCTACGGCTTCCTCGACGCCGAGACGGACCAATACGCGCCCGAACTGGTTTCCGACAACACCCATATCGATCCGCCCGGCACCTTTGCGGATGGCTATCATCTGACGTCCGATCTCGTCGATCAGGCGATCCGCTTCATCGCCGATCACACCGCCGACCGCCCAGACATTCCCTGGCTGACCTGGGTCGCGCTTGGCGCCTGCCATGCGCCGCATCAGGCGGCTGCCGAACTCATCAAGGGCTATGACGCAATGTTCGCCCATGGCTGGGACGTCGAGCGCGAGCAGCGCATGGCGCGCCAGAAGGCGATGGGGATCGTGCCGCCGGAAACCAAAATGCCTGCGCGCAATGACGGCGTGAAGGCGTGGGAGGCGCATAGCGAGGACGAGCGGCGCGTGTTCACGCGGCTGCAATCGGCGTTCGCCGGCATGCTCGACCATGCGGACCAGCATCTGGCGCGGCTGATTGGATTTCTCGACAAGGCCGGCATCCGCGACAACACGCTGGTTTTGGTGCTGTCGGACAATGGCGCCAGCCAGGAGGGCGGGCCGCTCGGCTTCGTCAACGCGATGGGGCCGTATAATTTCCGTCCCGAACCGATCGCGGAAAAGCTGCGCCGGATCGACGACATCGGCGGGCCGGAGTCGCACAGTAATTTCCCGCACGGCTGGGCGATGGCGTCGAACACCCCATTACGGCGCTACAAGCAGAACACCCATGGCGGCGGCATCCGCGATCCCTTCGTGATGTCGTGGCCGAAGTGGATTTCGGCGAAGGGCGAGCTTCGCCACCAGTTCGTCCATGCCTGCGATTTGACGCCGACCTTGCTCGATCTGATCGGCATTAGTGCGCCGAAGGAAATCGGAGGCCTGACCCAGATGCCGATCGAGGGCGAGAGTTTTGCGCGCTCCATCACCGAACCCGCGGCGCCGTCAAAATCCTCCCCGCAATATTTCGAGATGTTCGGGCATCGCGGGCTTTGGCAGGACGGCTGGAAAGCCGTCTCGTTCCATCCGTCCGGCACGCCGTTCGAGAACGACAAATGGGAGCTGTTCCATCTCGCCAAGGACTTTTCCGAAGTCGATGATCTCGCGGAAACGCAGCCGGAGCGGCTGGCCGCGATGATCAGGCTGTGGTGGAGCGAGGCCGAGAAGCACAACGTGCTGCCGCTCGACGACCGCTTTGCCGCGCGCTTTGCGGAGAATGCCGCCCGGTTTCAGGGTGCGCGCAGCAACTTCACCTTCCACGCCGGCATGGGCCACGTGCCGACCGACGTCGCCCCCGACGTGCGCAGCCGCAGCTACACCATCGAGGCCCATGTCGAGATCGATGAAACGGGCGCGGAGGGCGTGCTTATTGCGCACGGCGATGCTACGACAGGCTACAGCCTCTACATCAAGGACGGCTTGCTTGTGCACGATCTCAATATCGGCGGCGGCCATGAGATCGTCACCTCGAACCGCAAGGTGCCATCAGGCGCGCATCGGTTCGGCGTGCATGTCGAGCGGCTGGTGCGCAAGGAGCCGCCGGCCAAGGGCGCGCGGACCGGGATCAGCGAATACACGCTGTTGATCGACGGCGAGCCTGCAGGCTCGATGCAAACCCAGCTCGGGTTCAACAATTTCATCTCATGGTCCGGTCTCGACATCGGCCGCGATCGCTCCAGCCCGGTGTCGCACTACGACGCACCGTTCGAATTCACTGGGCGATTGCTGCGGGTGACGGTGACGATGCACAACGACCAGAAGCTGGATGGCGATGGTGTCGGTGCGGCCGAAATGGCGCGGCAGTAGCTGCATTCTCCGTCATTGCGAGGAGCACCGCGACGAAGCAATCCATTCTTTCCGCGGCATGGATTGCTTCGCTTCGCTCGCAATGACGAAATCAGCTACTTGATCTTGTCGTACGCCGTTGCAAAGTCGGTGAGCGGCATCGGGATCGTGATCGTTTCCTTGCCGAGATTCTGGAACGACACTTTCAGCTGTTTGCCGGATTTCATCGCCGCCAGCATGTCCGGCGGGATAGGGCTGTTGGCGTAGCAGCCGCGTTGCTCGCAGGTCTGGATCTGCAGATCGGAAACTTTGCCGTCATCGACCTGAAGCTTGGCGCCTGCGGGCAGGTTCAGTCCGAGCGGCAATTGGACGATGGCGATCGGTTGACGGGTGTCGGCGGCGACGCGGATGTTGAGCAGCACGATCAATTGCCCTGTCTTGGTCAGGACCGCGGTTTGCTCGACCGCGCATTCGAGCGGGGCGTCGCGGCTGGCGCTGGTGCAGCGCGCGACCCAGCCGGGAGGGGCCGGGGTGTTGGCAGGCGCAGCATCAGCCTGAGGCGTCGGTGCCGGCGTCGCCTGGGCCGCGCGCGGCGGGGTCTTGGCCTTGGGAGCCTGCGGCGTCTGGCTGAAGCCGGGGGATGCCAATGTGACAGCCACGGCGAAGGCAAGGCTTGCGGAAATTTTCACTGAACCGGCTCCGAACTATGTCGTCATCGGATGTGCCGTTGCCGCTGCAAAGTCAAGTCACTCGGCCGCTTGCTTGACCGAGCCTGGCGCGTCCGGTTCGGCTTCCTGATCTGAATCCGCCGATCGGCCCCATCGCGCGAAGGCGTTGGAGAGCCGGTCGAGATAGAGATAGACCACCGGCGTCGTGAACAGCGTCAGCGCCTGGCTGACGATCAGGCCGCCGACCATGGCATAGCCGAGCGGCTGGCGGATTTCCGACCCGGTGCCGGTGCCGAGCATCAGCGGCACGCCGCCGAGCAGGGCGGCCATCGTGGTCATCATGATCGGGCGGAAGCGCAACAGGGCGGCCTTGCGGATCGCGGCCTCCGGCTCCAGTTGCTCGTCGCGCTCGGCCGCGATCGCGAAGTCGACCATCATGATGCCGTTCTTCTTCACGATACCGATCAACAGGACGATGCCGATCAAGGCGATCAGGCTGAAGTCGAACCCGAACAGCAACAGGATCGCGAGCGCGCCGACGCCGGCCGACGGCAGCGTCGAAAGGATCGTGATCGGGTGGATGTAGCTCTCATAGAGAATGCCGAGGATCAAATACACGACCACGAGGGCTGCGAGGATCAACAACGGCACGGTGCCGAGCGATTGCTGGAACGCCTGCGCGGTGCCCTGGAAGCTCGAATTGAGCGTGGTCGGCGCGCCGAGTTCGACCATCGCCTTCTGCACAGCGTTGGTCGCCTGACCCAGCGCCGCGCCCTGGGCAAGGTTGAAGGAGATGGTGATCGCCGGGAACTGGCCCTGATGGCTGATCGACAGCGGCCGCACCGGCACGCTGGTCCATTTCGCAAAGGTCGACAGCGGCACCTGGTCGCCGGTCGTCGGCGACTTCACATAGATCTTGTTCAGCGTGTCGAGGCTGCCCTGCAATTCCGGCAGCACCTCGAGGATGACGTGATAGCTGTTGAGCTGCGTGAAATACTGCGTCACCTGGCGCTGGCCAAAGGCGTCGTACAGCGTGTCGTCGATCAATTGCGGCTGGATGCCGTAACGCGAGGCGGTGTCGCGGTTGATCTTCAGCTCCAGCGTCGTGCCCTTGGTCTGCTGGTCGGTCGCGACGTCGCGTAGCTCCGGCAGCGTCTGCATCTTGGTCAGGATTTTTGGTGCCCATTCGTTCAGTTCGGCCAGGTTGGCATCCTGCAGCGTGAACTCGAACTGGGTTCGCGTCGGCCGGCCGCCGAGCCGCACGTCCTGTGCGGCCTGCATATAGAGCCGCGCGCCCTCGACCTGGTCGAGCTTGGGACGCAGCCGCGCAATGATCTGCTGCGCGGACGCCTTGCGCTCGCTGCGCGGTTTCAGCGTGATGAACATGTTGCCGTTATTGCCGGCCCGGCCGCTGCCGCCGATGTTCATGGCGATGGTGGCGACGTCAGGGTCGGCCATCACGATCTTGCCGAGTTCCTCCTGACGGCGCTTCATGTCGGCGAAGGAAATATCCTGGTTGGCCTCCGAGGTCGCGGTGATCAGGCCGACGTCCTGCTGCGGGAAGAAGCCTTTCGGGATGATCACGAACAGATAGACCGACAATCCCAGCGTCGCGAAGAACACCATCAGCGTGGTGAATTTCCAGCGCAGCGCCAGGTCGAGGCCGCGCTCATAGCCGCGCAGCATGGCGTCGAACGCGTTTTCGCTCCATTGGTAGAAGCGGCCATGCTTGGTCTCATGGTGCGATCGCAGGAAGCGCGAGGCCATCATCGGCGTCAGGGTCAGCGACACGATCATCGACACGAAGATCGTCATCGCCAGCGTGACTGCGAATTCGCGGAACAGGCGGCCGATGATGCCGCCCATCAACAACAGCGGGATCAGCACCGCGACCAGGGAAATCGAGATCGAAACGATGGTGAAGCCGATTTCCTTGGCGCCCTTGAAGGCGGCGGCCATCGGCGTTTCGCCTTCCTCGATGTAGCGGGTGATGTTCTCCAGCATCACGATGGCGTCGTCGACCACGAAGCCGACGGCGATGGTCAAGGCCATCAGCGACAGATTGTCGAGCGAATAGCCGAACACCCACATCAGCGCGCAGGCGCCGAGCAGCGCCAGCGGCACCGTGATGGTGGGGATCACGGTGGCCCAGAAGCTGCGCAGGAAAATGAAGATCACCATCACCACCAGCGCGATGGTCAGCAGCAGGGTGAATTGAACGTCTTCGACCGCCGCGCGAATGGTCTGGGTGCGGTCGCTGATGACCTCGATCTTGATCGAGGGCGGAATGGCGGCGACGAGCCGCGGCAGCGTCGCCTTGATCTTGTCGACGGTGTCGATGACGTTGGCGCCGGGTTGCTTGAACACCACCAGGAACACGCCGCGTTTGCCGTTGGCCCACGCCGCCTGTTTGGCGTCTTCCGGCCCGGTGACGGCCTGGCCGATATCGCGGATCCGCAACGGCCCGCCGTTGCGATAGGCGATGATGACGTCGTTCCAGTCCTTGGAATCCAGCAGCTGGTCGTTGGCGTATATCGTGTAGGCGCGGGTGGCGCCGTCGATATTGCCCTTCGGGCTGTCGACCGTGGTGATCGCAATCTGGGTCCGCACGTCCTCCATCGACAGGCCCTTGGCGACGAGCTTGGCCGGATCGATCTGGATCCGGATCGCGGGCTTCTGCTGGCCGCCGATGATGACCTGGGCGACGCCGGAGATCTGGCTGATCTGCTGCGCGAGCTGGGCGTCGACGCTGTCGCTCACCGTGGTCAGCGGCAGCGTGTCCGAGGTCGCCGACAGCAGCAGGATCGGCGAATCCGCCGGGTTGACCTTGCGATAGGTCGGCGGCGAGGGCAGGTTCTTCGGTAGCTGGCCGCCGGCGGCATTGATCGCTGCCTGCACGTCATTGGCGGCGGCGTCGATCGAACGGTTGAGATCGAACTGGATGGTGACCGCCGTCGTGCCGAGATAGCTGGTCGAGGTCATCTGCGCGATGCCGGGAATTTGCGCGAGCTGACGCTCCAGTGGCTGCGCCACCGACGAGGCCATGGTCTCCGGACTGCCGCCGGGCAGGGAGGCGGCGACCTGGATGGTCGGGAAATCGACCTGCGGCAGCGGCGCCACCGGCAATAGCGGATAGGCGACAAGGCCGACGAACAGGATGCCGGCCATCATCAGCGAGGTGCCGATCGGGTAGCGAATGAACGGCGCGGAGATTCCGTCGCTCATTCGCTGATCGCCTTGGCCTGGGCCGCATCGGAGCTTGCGACCGCGGTCGAGACCAGCGAGCCCGGCTGAACCTTGTACTGGCCGGCTGTGATCACCTGCTCGCCGGGCGACAATCCCTCATCGACCACCGAGCGCCCGTCGATCGACCGCGTCACCTTGATCGTGCGCACGGCGGCCTTGTTGTCCTTGACCGTGAACGCGTAGAGGCCATCGGTGCCGTGCTGGACCGCGTCATCGGGAACCACGGTCGCGTCCTTGAGCGTCGTGATCAAAAGCCGGGATGAGACCGACTGGCCCGGCCACAGCGCATGATCCTTGTTGTCGAACACCGCCTTGAGCCGGACCGTGCCGCTCGACGTATCGACCTGGTTGTTGATCAGCGCCAGTGTCCCCGTCGACAGCACGCGCTTGCCGTCGGTGGACAGCGCAATCGTCTTCGGTGGCGCCACCGCTAGTGCCGCCTGGATATCGGGCAATTGGTCTTCGGGGGCGGTGAAGATAACCGTGATCGGTTCGATCTGGACGACGGTGACGATGCCGGTCTGGGTTGCGGCATTGACGATATTGCCGACGTCGACCTGGCGCAGGCCCGCGATGCCCAAGATCGGCGCCTTGACGGTGGCGTAATCGAGCTGGGTTTGCGCATTTTCAATCAACGCGGTGTCGGCCGCGATCTGCGCTGTCAGTTGCGCCACGGTGGAGCGCTGCGTATCGGTTTGCTGCCGGGTCGCAAATTCGCCGAGCTTGGTGTAGCGCTGCAGGTCGAGATTGGCGTTGGCGAGATTGGCTTCGTCCTGGGCCTTCTTGGCTTTGGCCTGGTCGAGGGCGGCCTGGAACGGCCGCGGATCTATCTCGACCAGCGTATCGCCTTCCTTGACGAACTGGCCTTCCTTGAAGGCTATGCGGTTGATCTGGCCGTCGACGCGGGTGCGGACCACGACGGTGTTGAAGCCTTGCACGGTGCCGAGGCCGGTCAGATAGACCGGAAAATCGGCCTTCTCGACGGTTGCGGTCTTGACGGGGACGGCAATGCGGGCCGGCGCAGACTTTTGCGTATTATTAGCCTGGGCGGCGTGGTCATCGCCATGGAATCGCTGCCAGCCGAAATAGCTCAGCCCGGCAATCGCTGCGATCAGCAACAGCCAACGGATCGTGCGCGACTTGGACATGCAGGCTTCTCGGGTTTCGACGGCAAGTAATGGGTGTTCGAAACGTTCCCAGCGAAACCAGATATAATATGCGTGCACTTAATGTGTAAACACACTATAACTTGAAGAATCCTAAACAATTGGAAAGGTTTGGGATCTCACGCAGCGGATAATCTAACCCAATGTCGCTTGATCTGAAACGCCAATTGATCGCTCAAATTGTCGAGAGTTCGCGTCTGCTGCGCAATTATATCGACAACCGTGCCAAGAGCCGCGGCACCACGCGCGCACAATGGATCGTGCTGTTCCGGCTTCGTCAGCAGGAGGGGCTCTCGCAGGTCGATCTGGCTGACGTGCTCGAATTGCAGCCGATCTCGCTGGTGCGCCTGCTTGATCGCCTGGTTGAACATGGACTGCTGGAACGAAGGCCGGATCCCAAAGACCGCCGCGCCAACCGCTTGTTCCTGACCAAAAGAGGCCGGCAACTCGTTGACGATCTCGACAGTTTGCGTGACGCGATCGCGTCGGACGTGCTGCGCGACATTCCAAAAGATGCGATCCAGACCAGTCTCGATACGCTGGTCGATGTCAAGGAGCGCATCAAGAGTCTCGGTGAGAGCCAGGGCACCATCGCTGCCAAGTGAGTTGCCAAGTGAATTGCTTTCGCGGCTGACCTCCGCTTCCGGCGACTTCATCGAACCGGTTGAAACGCGATTGGATGTCGTTCATATCGCCCGCAGCAAGTGGTGAATTCGGGAGTGCATGATGGATGAATTGAATGGACGCATGATGGCCTGCGAGATCCTGGTCACGGGGTTGATCGCGCGCGTCGCCAACAACTCGCCGGATCCGTTGCGATTTCTCACCGACTTCCGCGACGAGATCAAAGCGGTGGTGAAGGGCGTCAACATTGCGGGGATGGAAAACACCGAGCGGGTTCGCCAGGTCGCGCAAGCGAAGGTCGACGAGTTGTTTTCGCTGATGAAGCCGCCGAGCACGGATTAACCGAGAGTGGAAATCCGAGAAAGCCTTGTTTTACAGCACTTTCTTGCATCAGTTTAGAACGCTTCAAAGGTAAGTTTAGAACGGTTTCAAACTACACATTAGAACGTTTTCAAACTGCAGATTAGAATCTCTATCAACTCGTTCGATTCATTTCTCTGTGTTGCCGTAACCGCATTGACCCGAATTTGCTGGCTCGATAGCACCCCAATGGGACGGATCGTCGCGCGTCGAAACTGCGCGCGAACCAGATTTCTTTCAGGGGCGCGAGTCATGAACAAGGTAAAAGCACCGAAGTCGCTGCGTTTTGAAGCGGCGATCAACTCGGTCAACCAGACGATTGAAAACAATTCCGGGAAGGCGGTCACGGCGGTTGCGGGTTTGATCGCCGTTGCGTCGTTCTCCGGCGCCGAAGCCCAGCAGTCCAGCCTCCCGCCGGTGACGGTCGATGCCCCGGTCGCTCGCCCGCGTCCTGCGGCTGCAAGACCTTCGGCGGACCAACTCCGCGCCCGCACGGCCTTGCGCCGCGCCGCGACGCGCGCGCAGCCGGCACAGGTCGCGCCGGTGCCGTTCCCCAACGCCGGCGGCTTGCGCGCCGACCGCAACCCCTATGCAAACCCGGATGCGCCCTACATGGCCACCCGGGTGCAGGCGTCCGGCAAGTTTCCCGAGCCGATCCTCAATACGCCGAAGACGATCACGGTGCTGACAAAGGACGTGCTGGCGGACCAGAACTCGACCACGCTGAAATCGGCGGTGCTGAACACCGCCGGCGTCACGCTCGGCACGGGTGAGGGCGGCAACGCCTTCGGTGACCGCTTCTTCATCCGCGGCTTCGATGCCCGCAACGACATCTTCCTCGACGGCGTGCGCGATGCTGGCGTCAGCGTTCGCGAGAACTTCTTCACCGAGCAGGTTGAAATCCACCGCGGGCCGGGTTCGTCCTTTGCCGGCCGCGGCACCGCCGGCGGCGCGATCAACATCGTGACCAAGCAGGCGACGACCGAGAAGAGCTTCTACAATATGGACACGACGTTCGCGACCGACCACACCAAGCGGGTTGTGCTCGACGTCAACCAGGTAATCAGCCCGACGCTGGCGATCCGCGCCGGCGGCCTGTTCCAGGATGCCAGCATCGCCGGCCGCAACTACTCCAAGGACGACCGCGATGGCGGCTTCGTCGCCGCGAAGTGGACCCCGCTCGATACCGTGAAGCTGTACGCCAACTACATTCACACCAATTTGCACGGCATGCCTGATTTCGGCGTGCCGTATTACCGGCCGGGCGTGACGCCCTTCAAGAGCACCGCTGGCGGCCCGTACACGGATTTCGGTGTTGATCGCAACACGTTCTACGGCCTGGTCAACCGCGACTATTACAGCATCAAGCAGGACATCGGAACGATCGGCGGCGAGGTCTCCATCACCCCGGATCTCGTGCTGAGCAGCAAGACCAGATACCAGCGTTCGGTGCAGGACTACATTGGAACGCTTCCCGAAGGGCCGAACCCGGTAACGGGCCTGCTCAGCCTCAATCCGCAGAGCCGCTATCAGGTCACCGAGAACGTCGCCAATCAGACCGAGGCCGTCTACAAATCCTATTTCGGCGGCTGGAAGAATACGCTGACCGGCGGCGTGGAAGTCTCGCGCGAAATCTCGAGCATCGATAAATATCTCGGCCTGAGTTCGGAGCAGCTTCCCAACAACCAGGGAACGGCGACCGGATCCATCACCGGCGCCAGCATCTTCGCACCGCAGTTCACCTTTGCGAACGTCGGCGGCAACCCGGTGTGGACGGGCCGTCCGACCCAGATCGCCATCGATACGACGAGCGGCTACCTGATCGACACCGCGAACTACAACGATTTGGTCATCCTCAACGGCGGCGTTCGCTATGACGACTACACCGTCAAGACCAGCGGCTTTGGCCAGGTCGGCGGTGTGCCACAGCCGGGTCTCTGGAACGCGCAGCAGCAGCACAGCGGCATCCCGAACTTCAACCTCGGCCTGACGCTGAAGCCGCTGCCGAATGGCAGTGTCTACGTTGCCTATGCGACGTCGTCGAACCCGGTCGGCGCCGAATTCGACGGCACCAGCGCGCAATATGGCGGTCTCGCGCCTTTCCTCCCGGGCAACCCAAACCAGGTGTTTGGGCCGGAGAAGAACAAGGCGATCGAAATCGGCACCAAATGGGAGTTGTTCGATCGTCGCTTGCTGGTGACGGCGGCGCTGTTCCAGACCGAAAAGGAAAACGCACGGGAATCGCAGAACATCACGGCTTCTATTCCGGGCTGTCCCTATGTGCTCGTGGCGCCTGCCGCCCAGTCCTGCATCACGGCTGGTGCAGCGTATCGTATCCAGGGCATCGACCTTGGCGTCGGTGGCAAGATCACCGACAAATGGAGCGTGTTCGGCGGTCTGGTGCTGATGAAGTCCGAGGTGACGAAATCGCTGATCCCGTCGCCGCAGCAGGCGCTGTTTCCGAGCAATGTCGGACTCAAGCTTGCCAACGTCGCGCATCAATCGTTCAGCATGCTGAGCAAGTACAAGCTCACCGATGTCTGGGAGATCGGCGGGCAGGCGGTGTACCGGTCGGAGATGTACGGCGGCACGTTCCTGGCCGCGAACCAGGGCACCTCGATCCCGAGCTTCTGGCGCTTCGACGCCTTCGTGGAAGCGAAGGTCGACAAGAACTGGACGGCGAAACTGTTCGTCAACAACATCACCAACAAGCTCTACTACGACGCGCTGTACCAGAGCGCGACGCCGTTCGTCTTCGTGGCGCCGGGCCGCAGCGTGAGCATGGTGCTCTCGGCGCGCTTCTAGAGCGTAGTGGACACCGGATCGCGTCAAGAAAACGCGTCAAAATCGGGAACCTGGAGCACTGTTCCGATTCAATAGGAATAGAAAAAGGCTCTAGCCGAAATGAGAGGATGCAGGTGGCATGCTGATTTGCATCCCTGACGTATTGAGCAAGGCCGATGTGGCGGACTTCCGCCGCATCATGGACGAGAGTACCTGGGAAGACGGCCGCTCGACCGCCGGCGCGCAGTCGGCACTGGTCAAGCGCAACGAACAATTGCCGCCGGACGGCGAGGTCGCGCGCAAGCTCGGCCATCGCGTGCTCTCGGCGCTGACCGCAAGCCCGCGGTTCATTTCCGCGGCGATCCCGCTGCAGATCTTTCCGCCGCTGTTCAACCGCTACGTCGCCTCCGACGGACATCATTTCGGTGTCCATGTCGATAACGCGGTGCGGGGCGACAAGCTGACGGGTCTGCGGATCCGGACCGACCTGTCGGTCACGCTGTTTTTATCGGAACCGGACGAGTACGACGGCGGCGAACTGGTGGTCGAGGACCTCTACGGGTCCCATGAAATCAAGCTACCGGCCGGGGATCTGGTGCTTTATCCTGCGTCTAGTTTGCATCTGGTGACGCCGGTCACACGAGGTATGCGTGTGGCGTCTTTTTTCTGGCTCCAGAGCATGGTACGGGATGCCCACGCCCGCAGCCTGATCTTCGATCTCGATACCGCGATTCAGGCCTTGGTAGAGCGGCTGGGGCGGGATGACCCTGAAACGGTCAAATTGACCGGTATTTATCACAACCTGATCCGCTACTGGGCCGAAGTATGAACTCCAAGACTCCTCGCACGACACTTGCTGTGATCGCCGCTCTGGCGATGCTGTCGTTGATCGGACCGTCGTCGGCCCAGCAGAAGATGGCGCCCGCCGCGCCGCCCGCGGCCGCAGTGCAGCAGGCTCCTGCGGTGGCACAGGCTCCGGCGGCAGCGGCCCCAGTGGTGGCTCCGGCCCCGGCCGTTCAGGCGGCGCCGGCCGCCGCATCCCCGGAAGCGACCGCGACGCCGGCCGAGCGCGAGAGCAAGCTCTTGAAAGCGGCCGCTGCGGAACTTCGCGAATTGTCGCCATGGTCGATGTTCAAGTCGGCCGACGTGCTGGTCAAGGCGGTCATGATCGGTCTGGCGTTCGCCTCGCTGGTGACCTGGACCATCTTCATTGCCAAGATGATCGAGATGACCGTCGTTCAGCGCAAGCTGCGCAACGCGCTCAACAAGATCGGCGACTCCCGCTCGCTGGCGGAGGCGCAGTTCGCGCTCGGCGCCAAGGGCAGCGTGTTGTCGTCATTGCTCGCGGCCGCGATGCGCGAAGCGCGGCTGTCGGCGGGCATCTCGAGCGACGCCGGGATCAAGGAGCGTGCCGCCTCGAGCTTTGCCGAAATCGTGCGCGCCGAGGCGCGGCGGATCCGGCTCGGCATGGGCCTGCTCGCCACCATCGGCGCGACGTCGCCCTTCGTCGGATTGTTCGGCACCGTCTGGGGCATCATGAACAGTTTTATCGGCATCTCGAAAGCGCAAACCACCAATCTCGCGGTGGTGGCGCCGGGCATCGCCGAAGCGCTGCTGGCGACCGCGATCGGTCTCGTCGCCGCGATCCCCGCCGTGATCATCTACAATCACTTCGCGCGCGTTACCAAAGGTTACATCGAACTGGTCGGCCGCGCCTCCGGTGCGGCGGGGCGATTGCTGTCACGCGATCTCGACCGCACCCATGTCGGTGGTTCGCATTCTCGTGCGGCGGCGGAGTAGGCGATGGGCGCCTCGATCGCAGACAGCGATGTCGACGACGACAGCGATTTTGCGGAATCGCACGAGATCAATGTCACGCCGTTCATCGACGTCATCCTGGTCCTGCTGATCATCTTCATGGTGGCGGCGCCGCTGTCGACGGTCGATCTTCCGATCGACCTGCCGACATCGACGGCGACCCCGCAGAAAAAGCCGGACAAGCCGACCTATGTCAGCATCAAGCCGGATCTGGCGGTCGCGATCGGCGAGAATCTGGTCAAGCGGGTCGATCTGGTGCGTTCGCTCGATGCGATGCCGGACGCCAGCAAGGACCGTTACATCTTCCTGCGCGCCGACCGCGCGGTGCCCTATGGCGAACTGATGGACGTGCTGGAAATCCTGCGCGCCGGCGGTTATTCGAAGTTGAAGCTGGTGGCGCTGGAAGGCGTTCCGGAAGCGGCGGCGTCGCAGGCGGCGCCGGCTAACCCCAAGCCCTGATCGGCTGACTGTAGATGTCCGACCTCGACGAGCAAAAGACGTCCCGGCGTCTCTGGGTTTTCGCAGGTGTCTGCGCGCTGGCGCTGCACGTCGGCGGCGCGGCGCTGGCGATCTCGCATCTGCAAGCCGAAGAGGCCGACGACGCGCTCGGCGCCACCGCGATCGAGATCGGGCTCGAAATGGCCTCCGTCCATCGCGAGGCGACCGACCTGCCGCCGGGGCCGGATACGGACGCGTCGACGGCGTCGCCGCAACTCGCCGAGCAGAAGGCCGAGATCAAGGAAACCGACCTGCCGCAGGACAAGCCGACCGAGACCGAAGAAGCGGACCGGGTGGTGACGGAGAACGAGTCGAAGAAGCCCAAGGAAGACGAGCCGAAGCTCGCGGCGGTGCAGACCGCAGCTTCCACTGAATCCGTCGCGGCAGAAGCGACCGCTACCCCGAGTTCGGAAGCCATTCCCGAAGGGCCGCGTTCGATCGCGCCGGCGATCGGTAACGGCGAGACCGCGCGCCGCGTCCGCGCGACCTGGCAGAAGGAACTGGTCGCCCATCTCGACAAGCACAAGAAGTATCCGTCGGAACGCTCGCAAAAGGCCGCCGAGATCTATGTTCGCTTCACGCTGGACCGGCTCGGGCACGTGCTGTCGACCAGCATCGAGAAAGGTTCCGGCGATACGGCGTTCGACGAGGCCGCGCTCGCCATGGTGCGGCGTTCCGATCCCGTGCCCGCGCCGCCGCCGCTGATCGCGGACGAGGGCTTGAGTTTTACGGTGCCGGTGATCTTCCGCATCAAGGGCAAGAGCTGAAGCGGGCGGCGCGATTGCGACGGCAGTCGAGGCATGCGGCATCAAGTCGGTTGAGTGCACTGAAGATCACCGTTAACTCAGTCGCATTGATCGACCGTAGCAACCAATTTTTGTTCCAGGCCGGGAGAAATAAGCAACCAGGAACCTTTGCTCGGAACGCATGTTGGAAAGCATGCGTGAAGTCACGCTGAGGAAAGGAACACGCTATGAACGGAATAATTTATATCGTCGGCCTCGTCGTCGTCATCGGTGTCATTCTTTCGTTTTTTGGCTTGCGATAAGCAGGTTCAGACGGGACACCTCAGTCTGCTGCCAGAAGCCGAAGAACCGTTTTTGTCCGGATGCTTTGCTTGCCTGCCAGCGCGGTAGCTTCCAGCGCGTAGCGATTGGCGAAGCGTAACCCGCCGACAGGAAGCGAGAAGAAAGCACGATACATTTTGCTCATCCGCGTTACGAGTTCATGCGCCGCAGCAAATGTGGCCGGCCATGCAAAGGCCGACCACTTTCTTCAAGCCCGCGACTACCGCTACTGCGCGAAGCAGTAGAACAACCCGTCGCCACCGGTGCCACGGAGATCACTCTGGCTGCAGCCGCCGTCGGGCCCGCGCGAGGGGTGCGATGAATTCCATGACCGCGACGCGGCATCGTCGCGCAATCCCTTGCGATCGATATGGCCCACCATGGCCGTACCCTGGGTGCTGCTGGTCCAGTTGCGGCAGGTGCGATCCTCGCCGGCCGGGAAGGCGCGGCCCTCCGGAGTGGAGCCGGTCAACACGTCGTGACGGTTAGGCGCGAAGCCAACGCCCGGAATGAGTTGGCCGCGCTCGCTCAACGAATTGTCGAAACCCAGCTTGTTGTTGTCGCTGTGCAGATCGTCGACACTGGCCGCCACGACCTGGCCCTTGAAATTCTGCCACGGGCCGCTGCCGACGCGGTCGCGCGCATTGACCGCCGGCTTGCCGTCAGCCTCTTGCGTGCTCAGATAGGCGCGCCAGGTTTTCGCTCCGGCGCCATGACGCTGCGCCAGCGTCTGGCAAAGCTGATCGGCGCCGTCGATGCCGCCGAGATCGGCGCCCTTGCCCGGTCCGGCTCCGGTGACGAAGAAGGTCATATTGGGTGCTTGCGGCAATTGCGGTGGCGCCGGCTGCTGCGCATGAGCTCCCGAAATTACACCCAATGTCAGCGCCGCAATGATAAGTGCCCTCGACTTGCCCATTTCAGTCCTCCCATGAGATTTTTGATTATTGATACCGTATGCAGAATGCCCGCCTCTCGCTCCTTCAGGCATAAATATCCGGCTTCTTGGAAGCGCGTAGGGCGGGTTAGCGAAGCGTAACCCGCCGGCAGGAATGCGGCAAGAAGGCCTGACGGATGCTGCGTCGACTCGCGACGCAAGCGCTATCTTGCGCCCGGATGCGGCAGAATGACCCGACGGGCAAATCATTTCGGATTATAAGAAAGTATGTCAAGCCGTAGGCGCAAAAATATTTCGCTTTATCCGAAGGGCAAATCAGTTCACATTTCTCGCCATCCCGTCCCGCTCAGAGGGGCGTTGGCCATCGTCACAACGAGGGGCGGGGATGCGGTGGACGCGAAGGTGCCTTTGACGAGGGGTGCTGGAGCGTACGGCAAAGGCGTGTGGTCCTGACGTCGCGGTGCTGGCGTCAATGCACCTGGAGGCATCTGCTTCTCAGGGCGCAACGGAGGCAAAAGAGCCGTTCTCCGGGGAGAGCTCGATATAAGCCGTAAAGCCATTGCGCAGGGAATGTCGGATGTTCTCCGCTGCCCTGTATGCTCGTGAGCGCACCTTCTTGTGCACTATTGCTCACGAGATCGCGGGTGCAGCGCGCATCCGGCATTCCCTGCGCCCTTTGATTGGAGAGGGCGAAGAGTTCCAGCACAACTTGGGCGTATCGCGCCGCGAGATCGCCGACGCATTCCTTCACGCCGGCCGCATGGCAGGTCGCCCGTCCGGCGCTAGGCCGGGTCCGGCGAAGCTGATACGATTTTGCCCACGCAACAATCGGGGACCGCAACATGGACAACCGCAGCGACATCTGGCGCGGCATTGACGTCATCAAGCCGCGCTTCATCGAACTGGCCGACCGGGTCTGGGCGATGCCCGAGGTGTGCTACACCGAGGCGCGCTCCTCCGCCGAACATCTGGCCGAACTGCGCCATCAGGGTTTTCGCATCACCCAGAACGTCGCCGATATTCCGACCGCCCTGATCGGCGAGTGGGGCGAGGGCGGTCCCGTCATCGCCTTCCTCGGCGAATATGATGCGCTGCCCGGCCTCAGCCAGGAAGCAGGCGTCGCGGAACACAGGCCGATCGAGGTCGGCGGCCATGGCCATGGCTGCGGCCACAATTTGCTCGGCTCGGCAGCCCTGCTCGCCGCCACCGCCGTGAAGGATTGGCTTGCCGCCAACAAAGCGCCCGGCCGCGTGCGCTATTATGGCTGTCCCGCCGAAGAAGGCGGTGCGGCGAAAACCTTCATGGTGCGCTCGGGCGCGTTTGCGGATGCCGACATCGCCATCACCTGGCACCCCAACAGTTTTTGGGAAGTCGCGGTGACGCCGTCGCTTGCCAACACCCGCGCCGATTTCATCTTCACCGGCCGCGCCTCGCACGCCGCGGTCTCGCCGCATCTCGGGCGCAGCGCGCTCGATGCGGTGGAATTGATGAATGTCGGCGTCAACTACATGCGCGAGCACATGCCGAGCGAGGCCCGCGTCCATTACGCGCTGCTCGACACCGGCGGCATCGCGCCCAACGTGGTGCAGGCCCACGCCCGCGTGCGCTATTCGATCCGCGACCGCGACCTGCCCGGGATGAGTTCGCTGGTTGCGCGCGTTCACAAGATCGCGCAGGGCGCAGCCCTGATGACCGAAACAAGCGTGGAGATGCGGATCATTTCCGCCGTCTCCAATGTGCTGGACAACACCCCGCTCGAGCAGACCCTGCATCGCATCATGCAGGAACTCGGTCCGCCGCATTTCGACGAGGCCGACAAGGAATTCGCCGCGAAAATCCGCGCCACCCTGACCGACAAGGACATCGCGTCGGTCTATCATTCGATCGGGATGGATCCGACCGATCGGCCGCTGGCCGATTTCATCGTGCCGCTGGATGCCAAGCGCAATCCCCAGATCGGCTCGACCGATGTCGGCGACGTCAGCTGGGTGGTTCCGACGGTGCAGGTTCATGCGCCGACGGTCGCGATCGGCACGCCGTTTCACACCTGGCAAATCGTGGCCCAGGGCAAGAGCCCGCATGCCCACAAGGCGATGGTGCAGGCCGCCAAGGCGATGGCCGCGCTCGGCGTCCAGGCGCTGGGCGATCCCGCGCTCATCGCCGCCGCCAAGGCCGACCTTGCCAAACGCACCGCCCGCACGCCCTATGTCAACCCGCTGCCGGACAACGTCGCGCCGCCGCTGGATATGTCGGTGGCGTGAGCGGGTAGTGTGGGCCGCAAAGCGAAAATGCGGTGAACCGGCGATGTCAGCCAAGAGCGTCATTTCGGGCGCCGAGAGCTTGCTATGTAGAATTGCGATGCGATGATATTGTCCGCTCGGGGACAGGAATCGAGGCGGGGGAAGTCCTTCCATGCGAACGCTTGTGCCAATCCTGGTGATGACAGTGCTGGCCGGATTTTGCAGTCAGGCCAACGCGCAGACGCAATGCCCCGAATTATCCCGGTTGCGTGGGGAGGCTGTGGAAGCCTCAACACAGAAAGAACGCCCGCTCGTATCGAACCTTTGCGAAGCGTATATTCGTTCTTCCTTGCTATGGGCGGAAATCGTCCAATATGCGAATGAACATCGAGAATCATGTGACATCTCTGTCCAGTCGCTGAGCGACTTCGAGAAATTCCACCGCGAAGCGGTAAGGGCGCGCAACAATGCCTGCTCAGGCCGCCCTGTTCGGTCATTTCCAGCGGAAATCATTCGACGTTGATTGGCGCTGACGCTGGCCGCTTGGACTTAATGCGCGCCGGCCGCCGCGCCCTTGGCCTTGCGCGTCAACAACACGGCGAGCGCGGCCACCACCAGCACGATGCCGATCACCGCAAAGGTGTCGCTGAATCCCATCACCAGCGCCTGATGCTTGACGGCCTTGCCGAGCGCGACGATGGCCTGCTTGTGCGCGGTGGCGGGGTCGGAGACGCCGTGGGCGAGGAAATAGTCCGTGGTCTGGGCGATCCGGTTGCGCACCTCCTCGCGGCCGAGCGTCACCGACTGGCCGATGATGTTGGAGTGAAACTGTTCGCGCTTGGTGATCACGGTGGCAAGCACCGCGGTGCCGATCGCGCCGCCGAGATTGCGCAGCATGTTGCTGATGCCGGAAGCCGCGGCGGCATCCTGCGGCGCGAGATCGCCGGTGGTCACCGAACTCAGCGGCGTCAGCACCATGGCCTGGCCGATGGCGCGCACGATGTTGGGAATGAAGAGCTGGTCGCCGGCATAGTCCGGCGACATCGCCGTGTTCATGAAGCAGCTATAGGCGAAGATCGCCAGGCCGGTGAAGGCGACATAGCGCGTATCGAAGCGCTTCATCAGTATCGGCACCAGCGGGATCAACAGCAGTTGCGGCAGGCCCGTCCACGCCAGCACGTTGCCGATCTGCTCAGCATTGTAGCCCTGGGCCTGGGCGAGATAGGCAGGCAGGATATAGACCGAGCCGAACAGCGCGAAGCCGACCATCGTCAGGGCAATGGTGCCGAAGCCGAAATTTCGGCTCTTCAAAAGCCGCAGCCGGATCAGCGGCTTCTCCACCGTCAATTCGATCCAGACGAACAGCGCCAGGCTGACGAAGGCGATCACGGCGAGGCGCTGGATGAACGGGGAGGCGAACCAGTCGTCCTTGTTGCCTTCCTCGAGCACGGTCTGCAACGCCGACAGGCCGATCGCCATCGTGAAGATACCGGCCCAGTCGCCCTCTCTCAGCAGCTTGAGCTGCATCGGCTGCCGCTCCAGCGTCAGATAGAGCGCCGCGACCATGACCGCGGTCGGGATCACGTTGACGTAGAAGATGGTGCGCCAGCCGTAATTCTCGGTGAGATAACCGCCGATGGTCGGGCCGATGGCGGGCGCAAAGGTGACGGACAGCGCGAACAGCGCCAGCCCTACCGGCTGCTGCGATTTCGGCAGCTTGGTCAAGACCAGCGTGAACGCCATCGGGATCAGCACGCCGCCGGCAAAGCCCTGCAATCCGCGCATCGCGATCATCGAGGGCAAATCGTGGGTAAAGGCGCAGGCGACCGAGAACACGGCGAACAAGGCGGCGCTCGCGATCATGTAGCGGCGGAACGAGAACACGCGGCTGAGAAAATCAGTGAGGGGGATCACCACGATCTCGCCGATCAGGTACGAGGTCGAGATCCAGGAGCCGTTGTCGACGCCGGTGCCGATGCCGCCCTCGATGTTGAGCAGCGAGGCGTTGGTGATCTGGATGTTCAGGATCGCCATGAACGAACCGATCATGGCGGCGAGAACGGCGATCCAGGTGGTGACGCTGGCGCGGTCCGGATCGGCGATCGGGCTAGATGGCGCGCGCGAGGTCGGCAGCGTGGAGTTCGAGGCGGAAGGGCTCTGATTTGACATGGCACGACGCTCCGGAATTGGTCTTGTGGATGTTGGCGGCCGCGGCCGCCGCGCGATCCGCGTTCGTCGAACGCGTCGCAATCGTCGGGATGACCGACATGCCCGGCCGCAGTTCGACGCGCGTGTTGCGGTCGGTATCGAGCGCGATCCGCACCGGGATGCGCTGCACCACCTTGGTGAAATTGCCGGTGGCGTTGTCCGGCGGCAGCAGTGCGAATTCCTGGCCGCTGGCAGGCGCGATGCTGTCGACATGGCCGTGCACGATCTGACCCGGGAACATGTCGACCTCGATGTCGACGGCCTGGCCCTCGCGCACATTGGTGAGCTGCGTCTCCTTGTAGTTCGCCACCACATAGGCGCCCTGGACCGGCACCACCGACATCAATTGCGTTCCGGTCTGCACATATTGGCCGACGCGCAGCGAGCGGTTGCCGACGACGCCGTCGATCGGGGCCGTGATCGTGGTGTAACCGAGATTGAGTTCGGCCTGGTGCTGCTGCGCATTCGCGCGCAAGGCGGCGGCGGTGGCCTGGGCAATTTCGGCCTTGAGCAGTTCGACCTGCTTCAGGGCCGAAGCGAGATTGGCCTTGTCGCGCTCGATCGTGGCGGCAGCGCCGGCATCGCGCGCCTGCGCGTTCTGTGCATTCTGGATGCTGCCATAGCCGGTCGCGGCGAGATCGGTGTAGCGCTTGTTTTCCTGTCGGCTGAAGGTCTGCGCCGCCACGTCGACGTCCAGCGTCGCTCTCGCGGCATCGATCACGGTCTGCTGCACCTCGAGCTGGGCACGCTTGCTGGCAATCGCGGCCTCCGCCGCGGTCACATCCGCCTTGGCCTGGTCGAGCGCGACCCGGAAGTCGCGGTCGTCGATCCGCGCCAGCACCTGGCCGGTCGCGACGCGCTCATTGTCCCTGACCAGCACCTTGAGCAGATAGCCGGTGACTTTTGGGGCGATGGTAGTGCTGTCGGCCTTCACATAGGCGTCGTCGGTCGACACCAGATACTGGCCGACGGTCCAGTAGTTCCAGCCATACCAGGCCGCGCCGGCCAATGCGGCGAGCGCCGCGCCGGTCAGCAACAGCTTGCGCAGATTGAAGCTATTTGCAGCCAGCACCGGCGTGACCGCGGTGCCGAGGGCGGGCAGCAGCGCCTCGATGGCGGCGTCGGCCGGGGCCACCGGCTGATCGGTCGGGAAGGACGTTGAGTGGGCATTCATGGCGGTTCTCCGCTCGTAAAGAATTAGGAAACTTGACAATTTCCAAAATAGGCCCGATATCCGGACTGTCAATGGAATGACAGGCATCATGTAAGAGCATGACTGAAGCAAAATCTTCCATCGCGCGGCGCGACCGCGGGCGTCCGCAACTCCGCCCCGACGACGAGACGCGTCAAATCATCTATGAGGCCGCTCGGCACGAATTTGCCGCCAACGGCTATGCCGCGACCAGCACCGAAACCGTGGCCCGCAGCGCCGGTGTTTCCACCAAGACGTTGTATCGCCTGGTGCCGAACAAGGCTTCGCTGTTCGAGGGCATGGTGTCCGACCGGCTCGACCGATTCCTGTCCGACTTCAATTTGCAGGTGCCTGAAGATGCCGACATCGAAGCCGGGCTGAACGCGGCGCTGCTGGCGTATGCGGACCTCGGGCTCGATCCTGATGTCGTCGCCCTGCAACGCATCATCCTGCAGGAGACCGGCCAATTCCCCGCGCTGGCGGCGGCGTTCTACAACAACGGCATTGTCCGCACCACGGCCGCACTGACGAAATGGCTGCGCCTTCAGGTCAAACGTGGGCTGATCGACCTCGATCATCCCGAGGAAGCCGCGGGCATCCTGATCGGAATGGTGGCATCGGCGCCGCAGCGCGCCGCGATCTATGGCGGCGTGCCGCTGCCCTCCCGCGCGCAGCTAAAGGCGCGGGTGCGCAAATGCGTGAAGCTGTTTTTGCATGGCTGCGAAGCGCAAGCGCGGGCGCCTTGACCTGAGCCGGCGAACGAAGGCACCCTCGATTTTGCCGGGTGTGATTAGCGGACTGTACAAATGGAATCCCCACCACTTCCCTACGTCGCGGTCGCCGAATCCTTCAAGCTGCCATCAGGCATGAATTTTCGCGGCACGTCCGGCGTTGCCTTCAATTCCAAGGGCAACATCTTCGTCATCCATCGCGGGCTGATGCCGCTGATGGAATTCGATCCCGACGGCAATTTCATCCGCGGCTTCGGCGAGGGGATGTTCGAGCGCTCGCATGGCTTGCGGATCGACGCGCAGGACAACATCTGGGCGACAGACGTCGCCGCCAACATGGTCTACAAGTTCAATCCGTCCGGACGGCTGGAGATGGTGCTCGGCGTCAAGGGCCACACCGGCGAGTGGCATCCGTTCGGACACTTGCGGCTATTCCACGAACCCAACGAAGCGGTGGTCGGGCCGACCGGCGATATCTTCGTGCTGCAGGGGCACGGCAAGGGCGAGTCGCTGGTGCTGAAGTTCGATCACGACGGCACCTTCATCAAGAGCTGGGGCGGCAAGGGCAAGGGGCCCGGCCAATTCGATCTGCCGCACTCGCTGGTGTTCGACGCGCAGGGGCTGCTCTACATCGCCGACCGCAACAACGCGCGCATCCAGGTGTTCGATGCCGACGGCAATTACATCCGCGAATCCCAGCATCCCGGCCCGCCCTGCGGGCTGTTCATGGGCGGCGACCAGCACATCTGGCTCGCGCATGGTCACACCGGCCAGATCATGAAGCTCGATCTCAACGGCAACGTGGTCGGGATGATCGCCGGCGCGGGCGTCGGCAAGACGCTCGGAAAATATGGCGAGGCGCATTACATCGCGGTCAGCCCGCGCGACGAGATTTTCGTCGCCGACACGCTGAACTGGCGCGTGCAGAAATACGTGAGGAATGATTCTCCCGGTGTTCGTGCATGATTGATCAGGAGTACGACACCATCATCATCGGCGGCGGCTCCGCCGGCGCGACGCTGGCCGCGCGCCTCAGCGAGGACCCCTCGCATCGCGTGCTGCTGCTCGAGGCCGGGCGGGATCTCCGCACTGCCGAGACACCCGAACACATCCAGATCCCGAACCCGATGCGCGCCATCGGCGACGACAATTTCCGCTGGCCGAAGCTGCTTGCCAGGCGCACCGAACGGCAGTCGCCGCGTCTGCTGTGGCGCGGCCGCGCCATGGGCGGCAGCTCCACCATCAACGGTCAGATCGCGATCCGCGCGGTGCCGGACGATCTCGACCGCTGGGAGAAAAGCGGCTGCGAGGGCTGGGGCTGGGACGCGATGCTGCCCTGGTTCTGCAAGCTGGAGACCGACAAGAATTTCGGGGATGCGCCGTATCACGGCGATCGCGGCCCGATTCCGGTCTATCGCGCGCCGGTGCCGGATTGGGGAAATGTCGACCGCGCGCTGCGCCAGTCCGCGCTCGGCCTCGGCTATGGCTGGTGCGACGACCACAATGCGCCGACCGGAACGGATGTCTCGCCTTACGCCATCAACAGCGTCGCCGGGCGACGCGTGTCCACCAATGACGGCTATCTGGAGCCGGCGCGGGGCCGTGAGAATCTGCGGATCGTTGGCGATGCGCTGGTCGAAGGAATAGAGTTCGAAGGCAACCGGGTCCATGCCCGCGGCGTCCGGGTGCGCATCGGCGGCAAATCATTCGCACCGACCGCGAAGCACGAGGTGATCCTGTGCGCCGGCGCCATTCACTCGCCCGCCATCCTGCAACGCTCCGGCATCGGTCCCAAGGCGCTGCTGGAGGGATTGGGCATCGCTGTGCTTGCAGATCTGCCGGTGGGTGAAAACCTGCTCGACCATCCGATCATGGATGCGTTGCTGCATCTGCGCGAGCATGGCCAGGTCGGCACGTTGATGCACCGGCACACCAATTGCTGCCTGCGCTACAGCTCCGGCCTCGCAGGCGCCGGGGAAAACGACATGATCATGATCGCCGGCAATCTGGCGCGTGACCATGCGGCGAATGTGGACGCGGCGCGCGGCCGCATCGCGGTGTCGGTCTATCAGGCATTCAGCCAGGGCCACGTTCGCATTACGACGACCGACCCCACGGTCGACCCGGAGGTGGAAGAACGCATGCTGACCGATCGCACCGACTTGGTGCGCATGCGCGACGGCGTACGCCGCCTGCGCGAGATCTGCCTGCAGCCCGCCGTCATCGACATCGCCCACCGGGTCGAATATGGCGCCACCGGGCGTTCGATGGACGAGGCGCTCAGCGAGGCCGAGCTGGACGACTGGCTGTTCAGTGAATGCAGCGACGCGCAGCACGCCAGCGGCACCTGCCGCATGGGCGCCGCCGACGACCCTCGCGCCGTGGTCGATCCCGAATGCCGCGTGATCGGATGCACCGGCCTGCGCGTCATCGACGCCTCGATCATGCCGGAAGTCCCGCGCGCCAACACCCATCTGACCACGGTCGCCATCGCCGAGCGAATGGCGGATCGGTTGAAGCGCGGGAGGTGAGGGAGGGCGGGCGAGCCCTACGGATCGAGCTCGGTATCCCAATAGAGATAATCCAGCCAGCTATCGTGCAGATAGTTCGGCGGGAACAGGCGCCCGTTGCGATGCAGTTGATGCACGGTCGGCGCAAACGGGTGTTGCCGTGGGAACATCCGCGCCTGCTGCGGCGTCAGATTGCCCTTGCGCAGGTTGCACGGCGAGCAGGCCGCGACGACGTTCTCCCAGGTGGTCTGGCCACCCTTGCTGCGCGGAATGATGTGATCGAACGTCAAATCGTCATGCGCCAGGCAATATTGGCAGCAGAAACGGTCGCGCAGGAAGACGTTGAACCGGGTGAAGGCGGGATGCGTCGTCGGCTTGACGAAGGATTTGAGCGACACCACGCTCGGCAACTGGATTTCGAAGCTCGGGCTGTGCACCGCGCGGTCGTAATGCTCGACGATATTGACGCGATCGAGAAACACCGCCTTGATCGCGTCCTGCCACGACCAGAGAGACAGCGGGTAGTAACTCAGCGGCCGGAAATCCGCGTTCAGCACCAGTACCGGCCAACCGCCTTGCGAGACGTGTGCGTTCAAGTAACGCTCCTGACTCCCATGCTAGCTGCGAAGCAGCGTGTGCCCTGCATACTACAGGCAGCGTGACGGGATTGTGAAGAGCGTTCCGGGCCTTATCCAGCGGGGGGCGGCCGTGAACCGCCCACGAATCGCCACGGTTCCTAGCCCCCAAGGGACGGGCCGAGGGGGTCAATCCATCGTGATCGGCGCTCGACCCCGGGGGCTGCGAGGCCCGGCCCTAAACCTTCTCCAGCTTTTGCAGGCAGCGGACCGCGCCGACCTCGGCCGGCATCGGCGTGTCCGGAAAGCTGGTCCTCCAGTTGGTGACGCCGACTTCGCCGACATAGATGTCGCCTCTGGAATCGAGCGCGAGGCCATGCGGGGCGAGGAATTTGCCGGTCTCGATCCCCGGGCCATTCTCGCCGCCGAGCCGGGCGATGCGGTTGCCCTTGGCGTCAACGATGGACAGGCGGGGCCCGAGATTCGGCACTTTGAGGTTGACCGGCATGCCAGGGCCAAGCTCGCCGACAATGAAGGTCGGATGCTTGCCGCCGCAGCAATGCAGCGCACAGGGCCGGTGCAGATTGTTCCACTGCGTTTCGTATTTGCCGTTGCCGTCGAACACCTGCACGCGGTGGTTTTCGCGGTCGGCGACATAGACCCAGCCGTCGGCATCGGTGACGATGTTGTGGACGATGTTGAACTGGCCGGGGTCGCTGCCCGGTTCGCCCCAGGTCTTCAGCAGCCTGCCGTCGGGCGTATATTTGTGGACGCAGGAATTGCCGTAGCCGTCCGAGACGTAGATCTCGCCCTTCGGCGACAGCGCGGTATGGGTGCAGCGGTGGAACGGCTCGCCGCTCATGTACGGCTTTGGCCGGTTCGGGATGCCGATGGTGAGCTCAACCTTGCCGTCGGTCGAGCACTTGCGCACGGTGTGGTCGCCGTCATCGGTGCAATAAAGGTTGTCATCGGCGTCGATGTGCAGCCCGTGCGCGCGGTTGAACAGGCCTTCGCCCCAGCTCCGGAGGAAATTGCCCGCGCGGTCCAGCACCACCATCGGGTGGGCGCCGCGGTTGAAGACGTAGATGCGGTCCTTGCTGTCGACCGCGACGGACGCGACGTCGGTCAGGTTCCAGCCGTCGGGCAGCTTCGCCCAGTTCTCCACCACGCGGTAACGATGTTCTCCCGAGCCGAGAATGGTCGGCATGTGTGTCTCTCCCCAATGATGTTTGATTGATTCACGCAACCGCGCCCGGCTTTGCGCCTCGCGGCAACAGGCCTTCCTCGATCGCCTTGATCTGCAGCGCCAGATGCTTCGAGCCGATCCGGCATTGCGCGAGGCCGCCGGCGATGAACCAGAGGCCCGGCTGGCCGGTGCGGGTATACATGTTGCGCAGTTCCTGCCCGTCGCCAAAGCCCCAGATGGTGCCGACGCGGTTCATGACGGCTTCGCCGAACAACAGCCGCACCAGTTCCTCCTGGCGCTTGTAGCCGGTCGCCAGCACGACGAGATCGGCGGCGATGGTCTCGCCACTCTTCATCCTGGCGCCGTCGGCACCGAAGCCTTCGACATCCGCGAATTGCTTGAGCCTGATATCGCCGTTCACGATCAGGTCGGAGCAGCCGACATTGAAATAATAGCCGCCGCCGCGGGTGAGGTACTTGAACTGCCAGCCGGTATTGTCCTCGCCGAAATCGAGCTTGAAGCCGGCGCGGGCCAGTCCCTCAAGCAGCTCCTTGTCGAGCTCCCTGGACTTCTCCGTGGTCAGCGCGTGGCTCTTGCGCGCGACCTTCAGCGGCATCGAAGTCGCAATCAGGTCGTTATCCTCGAGCGTGCCTTCATTGTAGGGCGCGTAGACCAGCTGCGCCGACGGCTCGATGCTGACGACCAGTGTCGAGGAGCGCTGGAACAGCGTGACCTTGGCGCCGCTCGAATGCAGGTCCTGCGCGATGTCGTGGCCGCTGTTGCCGGTGCCGATCACGATCGCGCGCTTGCCCTTCCAGTTCTCGCCATCGTCGTACTGGCTGGAATGCATCACGGTGCCGCGAAACTCCTCGAGGCCGGCGATTTCGGGCCGGCTCGGAATGCCGCTGACGCCGGTGGCCAGCACGACGTGGCGCGGATGCATGGTGCGCTTGCTGCCGTCGGCGCGGCGCAGCGTCACGGTCCAACGTTGCTCGTTCTCGTCGTAGCTGCCGTCCTCGAACTCGGTCTCGGTCCAGAAATTCAGCTCCATGCTCTCGACATAGGCCTCGAACCAGTTGGCGAGCTTGTCCTTCGGGATGTAGGTCGGCCAGTTCGGCGGGAACAACATGTAGGGCAGGTGATTGACCTGCACTTGGTTGTGCAGCGTCAGCGCGTGGTAGCGTTTGCGCCAGTTGTCGCCGATGCGCTTTTCGCGATCGACGATCAGCGTATCGACATTCAATTGCTTCAGCCGCGCGGCGATCGAGAGCCCGGATTGTCCGCCGCCGATCACCAGCACGGTGGGATCGTGCTCGGCATAACCGGCCGCGGCCTTGCGCAGGTCGAGCCAGTTGGGGCCGCGAAAATCGCGCGAATAGGCATTGCCGCGCGGCCGCGCCACGCCAATCTGCTCCTCGAAACCCTTGAGTTCGCCGAGTTCGGTCAGCAGCGTCCATGCCTTGAATTTGTTGCCGTCGGCGGCATCCGGGATCAGGCGGATGATGCCGCTGCCGCGCCCGACCTTGGTCTCGAACTTGAAGATCGCTTCGATCGCATGGGTGCCGGCGCGCATCACTTTTCGCGGCGCGGCCCGATCGGGGTCGATAGCGCACCCGCGCGGGCCGGCAGTCGGGGCGTAATGCGCGATCTCCCTGAGGATCGCGTCGGCGCCGTTGACGGTCTGGATGTTCCAGCTCAGCGCCAGCACGTCGCGCCAATAACTGTCGGGATGAAACAGCGTCTTCAGCAGGCCGCCGTCGGATTTCGCCAGCGCCTCCTCGAACTGCGCGAGCCAATTGTCGGCGGCTACCGAAATATCGTCCGTCTTGTCGAGCATGCGCGCTTCTCGTCACCGGCCGTCTGTGCGGCGTTTTCCCTGTTTTGCGAGCCTATACCCATTCGGGAGACCGCAGGAAGGGCGTGAGGAGATATCGGACATTCCCTAAAGCGAGAGGATGTGCCCCTGATCCGGCGGCACGCGGCCGTTGAGCGTATCGAGATAGACCTGTTGCACGGTTGCCGGTCCGCGACCTTCGGTCACGGTGAGCCATTGATCGAGTTTCGGTGCGAAGCTCGCCCATGCCGCACCGAATCGGGTGTCGACGCCGCCCGGGCCCCACTCCTTGGCGCGCTTGCGGATCTGATCGGGGGCAAAGAACCAGATCGGCTTGGCGCCCGGTAATTCCGGTTCGTCGGGTGACGTGCTGCGATGGGTGAGGCCGATGCGTCCGGAATATTTCATCTGGTCGCCGAAATGGCGGTGCAATGTTTCGCGCAACGCGCTGTTGCCGGCCATGTCGACATAGGCGACCGGTGAATCCGCCGGCATCGACGTCACGGCGTCGTAGGTTACGACTTCGTCGTAGCAGCCGAGCGATTTCACGAAGTCCACATTGGGTGCCGAGGTGAGCCCGATCACCTCGATGCCGCCACGCCCGTGCAGCAGATGTGCGAGGCCGAACGCGGTCTTGCTGGAGGCCGACGACAGCATCACGCGGCGCGCACCGTAGAACTCATTCTCCGCGAGGAGGTCGTCGACCAGGAACGACAACATGAACAGCGGCCGCAGCAGCGCCTGATAGTCGCCCTGCTTGCCGGCAAAGGCGGGATCGCCGCTGACCCGGGCATAGGCGTTGTAGACCGGGGCGACGCCTTGCCGGTGCGCGGCGCCATCGCGCAGGCCCCGCTTGCTGACGTCGGCGGCCTCGATCACGAGATGCGTTGCCATCGGGAAATAGCCGAACAGGGTTTCGCCCGTGGCGACATTGGGATGCCGGGAGGCGATCACCTCGCCAAAACCCCACACCGGAATGTTGCCGTAATCCTTTGGCGCCGGAAACAGCTGCCAGTACTTCAATTGGTCGCCGGCCACGGCGTAGGTGATGTTGTTGGCGGTGAAGGCGAAGCGGGTAACTTTTACCAGCAGCGCGTCGGCCGGCAGCGTCGCGGCGTCGGGCAGTTGGGTTTCGATCGATTTGCATTGCTGCAGATCGTTGCGGATGACGATGAAGTCGGTGGCGTGCATGTGCTCGATCCCTGCGGTTACGTGCCGCGATCTTTGCGCTCTCCGATGAATGTTTTGCAACAACAACGTTGCTTAAAACGTTGTTCGTTTTCAAACACCGTTTGGTTTCTGCGTCGCAACTAGACAGCGGCGCGCAAGCGCCCTTCGGCATGAAGATCGCGCAGCTTGCGCTTGAAGATCTTGCCGCTGGCCTCGCGGGGCAGCGCGTCGAGGAACTGGATGTCCTTCGGCACCTTGAAATTGGCGAGGCGTCCGCGCAGGAAATCCTGCACTGCCACGGACGAAAGTGCCGCCTTCGGCTCCGGCTCGATGCAGGCAAACAGCCGCTCGCCGAATTCGTCGTCGGGAATCCCGAACACCGCGCAGTCGCGCACGCCGTCCATGCCGATCAGCGCGTTCTCTATTTCGGCCGGATAGATGTTGACGCCGCCCGAGATCACCATGTCGCGCTTGCGGTCGCACAGGAACAGATAGCCGTCCTCGTCGAGATAGCCGACGTCGCCGACGCTGACCAAACCATCACGCCCGGCCTCAGCACGCGCCTCGGCCTTGCCGTGGTAATCGAAATCCGAGGTCGCGACCTGGCGCATGAAGATTTCGCCGGGCTCGTTGACGGCGCACTCTTCGCCGTCGGCGCGGAAGATCTTGACGATGCCGCCCTCGATCGCCCGGCCCACGGTGCCGGGTTTTGCCAACGCTTCCTCGGCCGAGTGCCACACCGGGATGCCGGTCTCGGTCGAGCCGAAATATTCGTGCACGACAGGTCCCCACCAGTCGATCATGGCACGCTTGACCTGCGGCGGGCAGGGCGCGGCGCCATGCACGATGAAGTACAGGGATGACAGATCATAACGCTGCTTCACTTCGTCCGGCAGGCGCAGCAGCCGCACGAACATGGTCGGCACCATGTGCATGTGGGTGACGCCGTGGCGCGCGATCAGTTGCAGCATGTCCTCGGGATCGAACCGCGGTTCGAGCACGATCTTGCAACCGTTGCGGAACGCCAGCATGCCGTAGGAGTTCGGCGCCGAATGGTACATCGGCCCGTTCATCAGGATGACCTGATCGTCATCGGCCTTGATGCCATAGGCGATGGTGCCGACGCGTGCGGAAGCCACCTGCTGTTCGGGCTTCATCGGCTTGCGCCGTACGCCCTTGGGCAGGCCCGTCGTGCCTGAGGTGTAGAACATCGGCGCGCTGCCGATCGGCGGCTCCTGCGAAGCCGCATGGGTGTCGCGCCAGAGGTCCCAGTCGGTCATGCCGTCGGGAACTTGCGTGAGCGGGGCCGCGACATTGAACGCGGCGGCGATTTCCGCCGGCGTCGTCACGATGAATAGCCGGATATGGGAGGGCAGGCCGTCCCTGATCTGAGGCAACAGGTCGGCGTGGCAGACCAATATCCCGGCGCCGCTGTCGGCCAGGATGTAGGCGACCTCTTCGGCCTTCAGGTGCCAGTTGATCGGCACCACCGGACTGCCGAGTGCGGCGGCGGCTCCGGAGACCTCGAACAATGCGAAATCATTGCGCAGCATCATGGCGACCGGCGTGCCGCCGGCAACGCCGAGGCTGCGCAATCCCGTCGCGGCGCGCGCGATGCGGTCGTGGATTTCGGGATAGGTAATGATGCGTTCGCCGCCGATGATCACAGGCACGTACTCCCTAGCGGTCGTCCAGAATTTCGCCAAACCCGATCCAGCTCTTGCCGTCGAACCGCCGCAGCCGCAATTGCTGGAACGGCAGGTAGTCCTCGGCATCGGTCGATATCGTTATACCCGGCAACAGCAGCGGCAGCGCAACCTCGCGCAGTGAAGTCGCCTGGCGCATGATATTCTCGCGGCTGAAATCATCCTTGCACGCCGCCAGCACCTTCACCATCAGGTTGGCATAATGGTAGCCCGCAGCGTAGTTCGAATTGCTCAGGTCTGCATTGGGCAAATACGCCTTCATGAACGCGAAATAGTCCTTCACGCCGGGATCATTGGCCCATTGCGCGTCCATCGTGTCCTTCTGGTTGCTCGACGAAATCAACCCGACCGCGTTTTCCAGCCCGCCGGGCTCCAGGAACGAGATCGATGACGCCGATGTCGGCACGAAGAACAGGTCGGGCTTCCAGTTCAGTTCGGCGACGCCCTTGATCATCTGCGAGGTGAACTTCCCGAGCACGACGCCGAACATCACGTTGGCGCCGGATGCCTTCAGCGTCGCGAGCTGCGAACTGATGGTCGGCGCGCTGGTCTCGTAGCTCGCTTCCGAGACGATCATGGTCGCGGCCTTGGCTCCCAACGCGCGCTTGAAGCCGGCGACATAGTCGCGGCCGAAATCGTCGTTCTGGGCGAGGAGGGCGATTTTGGCGTCGGGCTTGGTCTGCAGGATGTACTTGGCGTAGACGACGCCTTCGGACTGGTAGGTCGCCATGCCCGGCATGGTCCACGGGAAATTCTTCGGATCGGCCCATTTGGTGGCGCCGCTCAGAACGAACAGTTGCGGCACCTTCTTCGAATTGAGGTAGCGATGCACGGCATTGTTGGTGGCGGTGCCGAGCGAGCCGAACATCAGCAGCACTTCGTCCTGCTCGACCAGTTTCCGGGTCTGCTCGACGGTCTTCGGCGGCGAGTAGGCGTCATCGAGGGTGATGAACTTGATCTTGCGGCCGTTGATGCCGCCTTCCGCGTTGACCTTCTCGAAGTAGGCCTCCTGCGCCCGCCCGATGATGCCGAAGCCGGATACCGGGCCGCTATAGGGCAGCGTCTGGCCGATGCGGATTTCGCCCTTGTCGTCGGCGGCGACGGCCGCACCCCCCAGCAATGCGAACACAACGCCCCATGCAATGCGCGACACGCTCATCGTTTCCATCCCTTGTTTTGCTGTGTAGTCGAAGACAGGAGCGCGCCGCTTAGGCGCGCGCCCGCCTGAGAAAGTCGCTGCCCGCGTCGTCGAATTCGGCTTTCAGGCGCGCGACCAGTTCGGCGACCGGCGGTGCGTCATTGATCTGGCCGATGCCCTGGCCCGAGCCCCAGATATCGCGCCACGCCTTGGATTTGGTGTTGCCGCCGGAACCGAAATTCATCTTGGTCTTGTCGGCGACCGGCAGATTGTCGGGATCGAGGCCTGCGGCCACGATCGAGGGGCCGAGATAATTGCCGTGCACGCCGGTGAACAGGTTCGAATAGACGATGTCGTGGGCGGCGTGTTCGGTCAGCGCCTGCTTGTAGGCGAGATCGGCATTGGCTTCTTCGGTCGCGATGAAGCGCGTGCCCATGTAGGCCAGATCAGCGCCGAGCGCGAGGGCGGAAGCAATGCTCCAGCCGTCGGAGATGGCGCCCGACAGCAGGATGGTGCCCTTGAACCATTGCTTGACCTCGCGTAGCAGCGCGAATGGCGACAACGTTCCGGCATGCCCGCCGGCGCCGGCGCAAACCAGAATCAGGCCATCGACGCCCTGTTCGGCGGCCTTGCGCGCATGCTTGACGTTGATGACGTCGTGGAACACGACGCCGCCATAGGAATGCGCGGCTTCAACGATTTCCTGCGGCGGCCGCAGCGAGGTGATGATGATGGGCACCTGGTGCTTGACGCAGGTCTCCATGTCTTTCATCAGCCGGTCGTTGGAGGCGTGGCAGATCTGGTTGACCGCATAGGGCGCGACCTTCTTGGTGGGGTTCCGCGCTTTGTATTCGCCGAGCTCGTTCTCGATCCGGCTCAGCCATTCGTCGAGCTTCTCGACCGGGCGCGCGTTCAGCGCCGGAAACGAGCCGACGATCCCGGCCTTGCACTGGGCAATCACGAGTTCGGGCCCGGACACGATGAACAGCGGCGAGCCGACCACCGGCAGTTCGAGCGAGTTGGCAAGCGACGGGGGCAGCGGCATTCAATCCTCCCTCTGGGGTTTCAAGGCCGGCGAGCAGTTCCGCTCCAGCCGGCTTCCTTATGCCATCCATTATAGGGCTGGACGGGCAGCGCCGGGTGTTCAATATTGAACAGGTGATTACTCGGAAATGAACATACAGGCTGGATCGCCGATGGACTGGGACCTCTGCAAGACCTTCGTCGCCGTGGCGGAAACCCGCAGTTTTGCCGCGGCGGCGCGCCAGCTCCGTTCCAGCCATCCGACGGTCGGCCGCAAGGTCGCCGAACTGGAGGGCCAACTCGGCATCCCCCTGTTCGCGCGCTCCAATGACGGCCTGTCGCTGACCTCGCAGGGGCGCAAATTCCGCGAGCATGTCGATGCCATGGCGGCCGCCGCCTTGCGCGCCGAGGCCGCGGTGTCGGCCACCGGCGCCGACGCCCGCGGCGTGGTCAAACTGTCGATCGGGGCGACGCTCGCCTCGCACTGGCTGATGCCGCGGCTGGGGCCGTTCTTGCGCGCGCACGGCCACATCCAGCTCGAGATCATCACCCATCCGTTTCCGGCCAGCGTGCGGCGCCGCGAGGCCGACGTCGTGCTGCGTCCGGTCGACAGCGGCGAGGAGAATTTGATCGGGCGTCGGATCGGCCGCCTCGCCACCGGCTTCTACGGCTCGCGCGAATACGCGGCAGGGCGACGGTTGCCGGAACGGCGCGACGAATGGAAGGGGCATAGCGTGATCGGCTTTGCCGACCGGGCCTCGAACGAGCGGCTGGCGCGCTGGAGCGACTTCATCACGCGGCAGGGCACGGTGGTGCTGCGCTGTTCATCGCAAGGCGACATGCTGGCCGCGGCAAAAGCCGGCCTCGGCATCTCGGCGCTGTCCTGCTTCGTCGGCACCCACGATCCCGATCTGGTCCGGGTCGCCCCGCAAAAACTCGTCAGCGTCGCCGATCTCTGGCTGCTGGCGCATCCGGATCTCGTCGATCTCCCGGCGGTGCGCGCGGTGATCGACTTCGTCACATCATGCGCGCGCGAGGACCGGGTCAGGCTGCGCGGCTAGTAGAAATCCGACGATATGCGGCTTGTCGTTCCCCGGATGCTGCGCAGCGCGCTTGCGGTGCGCTGCTGATCCGGGGTCCACACGGGCGAGGTGGGTCCCGGCTCTGCGGAGTAACGTTTCACGCTGCACCGCGTCCGGGACACGAGGGCTCGCGTCTACTTTGCAATCACGCCGGCGCGCCCTTTCAGCACATGGTAGTAGCTCCACCACAGATGCGCCGCGGCCCCGCGCAGCGGGCGCCACGGCTCCGCCAGCGGCGCCATTTGTTTAGCGGTCGGGCGCGCCTTCAGGCCGAGTCCGACCTTGATCGCTTCCTGGATCGCGATATCGCCGGCCGGCCAGGCGTCGCCATGGCCGAGACAGAACAGCAGATAGACGTCGGCGGTCCACGGGCCGATGCCGGGCAGCGCCGTCAACGTATGGTGCGCGGCGTCGGCGTCCTCTTCCGCCAGCACGTCGAGGTTCAAGCGCTCGGCGGCCAGTTCGCGCGCGATGTTTTTCAGCGTCTTGATCTTGGCGGCCGAAAGGCCGAGCCGTCCGAGGCGCTCGGCGCGCGCCTTGCGGATGGGCTCGGGATCAAACGGATCGAACGCGGTGCTGAGGCGTCCCCAGATCGCCCCGGCGCTTGCGGTCGAGAGCTGCTGGCCGCACACGATATGGGCCAGTCCGGCAAAGCCCGGCTCGCGCTGCCGGAGCGCCGGCATGCCGGTGAGTTCGAGGATCGGCCTAAGCCGCGCGTCCTGCGCTACCAGGGCGTCAATCGCATCTTCGAGGTCGGCCTGGGAGTTGAGGTGAATGGTCATTGCGACTTAAAACCATCATGTCCTGCGAAAGAGATCAATGCCGCCGCCTGTATTCCGATTTGCGCCAAGCCCCAACGGCTACCTCCATCTCGGCCACGCTTTTTCGGCGCTGTTGAATTTCGACCTGGCGCGCGAGGCCGGTGGACAATTCCTGCTGCGCATCGAGGATATCGACGCCACGCGGTGCCGGCCGGAATTCGAG